>JBFYMY010000046.1:0-6544 GCA_041304645.1 Thermoplasmatales archaeon | reverse complement strand
TCGGTATCTCTCTCCCATCAAGGAACGACCCTGATGTGAAGACCTTGATGTAGGGCTCTGATCCGATCTCGGATAGGACCCAACTTACCTGTTCTGACAGATGGACCTCATCAGGAATGGGTCTCGGTCCCGAATTGTAACCGCACATTGTGCATCCGCCAGAAGATGCATGAGAGCAACCAGGCCCATCCAATATGACCACCATGGAATCGACGATGGACCCGTTCAATGAGTCCTTCTCTCTCCAGACGGACCTGGGCCTTTGTCCGTTCGATCCTTCTCTGGCCCGGTCATTGGATGTTCCTTGGATATCGCTCCTTTCGTTCATATTGTATATACCTGGCAGTGTGGAACATCGTTTATGTATACAATAGCTTCCTTATCGACCATACCCGCATCGACCAACGCTTGTACACATACGCTACCTATTGCATTTATGCTCGTACACTGGAGGGCAGTCCTGATCATCACGTCAGTAGGGACCTGCTCACCCTCGTAGAAACCTCTGGAGACAAGCAATCTGATGTCTCCCCATTCGAGCGTCCTACCAAGGAGCTCAGCGTCGCAAATGGCCAGAACGTTCTGGCCCTGGACACTATGCAACTTCATGGATATGATATGTTTTGAACTTTCCATCCCCCCACCCTCATAGAATGCTGAACTCACCGGTCCTAGGTTCATAGACCGCACCCTCGTCCTGGAGTTTCTTCAGATAGTTTTCCAGCTCGTTCTCGCTGATGTTCCTTTCCACGGCCCTCTGTCTTAGCTCGGTCCTAGTTATCCGACCGTCCCTTGTCTGGAACTCTTTGATAATGGTCAGGATCTCATACATCTTATCCTTCTGGTTCTTGAAACCGGACCCTATGATACCGTCTATGTCATAGACGCCCGAATCCGTCATGGCCACATCTTTCAAGGACCATTCCATAAGCTCTGTTGCGGTCTTGGCATCTTGGAGCGTGGCCTCGGGACTGAGACGTATCCTTGCAGAGGCCTCCGCAAGCCTTACAAGCGCTTCGAGCTGACGGGCGGTCAGAGCCACCACGCCCCCCTCCTCCCCGCCGGACATCTGGGAGTTCTTTTCCCTTAGGTTCACATAGAAATCTATTATCTCGACGCTCGCCTCATTGGTGAGTATAGGGAAACAGGTCTTCCTCGAATATGCGATGTATTTCTTGAGCTGCTCCTGGTCTATCGCGGGTCTGGCATTATCCAATGTCCCATCCATAGACTCCTCGAGCTGGTCCATTTTCCTATCGTCGTTCTTGGCTTGAAGTACCCCTTCTGCGTATCTCTGCCTCTTGATGATGGTCTCGGCAAGCTCCCTATCGGCCCTTGCATTGGGTATGTCTGATATGGTGAATATAAGATCGAACCTCGACCTGAGGGGAGGTGGAAGATTGATCTGCTCATGCTTGGGCTGACCCAATCGGAAACGACCCTGTTTAGGGTTGGCTGCACCTAGGACGGAACATCTGCTGTTCAGGGTGGCCTGTATCCCCGCTTTGGCTATCGAGATTGTCTGCTGTTCCATTGCCTCATGCATGGCGGAACGGTCCGATTCCGTCATCTTGTCCATCTCATCTATGCATGCAAGTCCCTTGTCCGCAAGGACCATCACACCCGCCTCGAGCGTGAACCTTCCCTCACCGAAATCATCTTTGACCACTGCGGCGGTCAATCCTGCGGCCGAAGCCGATTTTCCAGAGGTGAAAATTCCCTTAGGGGCTAACCTTGCCATATATGTCAACATCTGCGATTTGGCGGTCCCGGGATCGCCCACCAGCAATAGATGGATGTCCCCTCTGCCCTTGGACTTGTCCCCGTACTCCTTCGGAACACCCCCGAAGATCATGAGGGCAAGTGCCTGTTTGATCTTTTCATAACCGAAAATCGAAGGAGCTATGGACCTGATGACCTTGTCCATGATGGCTGGGTCCCTGCTCAATCTCTGAGCTTCCTCTATATCCTTTTCGGAAAGGTCCATATCCACGAATACCTGATCGTTGGATTCTATGCAGTTTCCATCCATGTAGATATCGAACAACGTTCCTTTTGTCTGGCCATCTTTCCTCTGTTTGGATTTGAGGATACCATTGACCGTGACCCGGTCACCGGGAAAAAGGAAGCCGCAAAGGTCGTCCTCGAAATATATGGATATCCTTTGTGGCTGTTCGCTTCCTTTCAATCCCTCTGGGGCCTCCTGGATCTCTATCTTCTGCGAATCTATGAAACGGCAATCGGGTAAAACTATCTTGAAAGTAGTGGACCCTGACCTCTTCCCGCAACCACCTTCTTCTTTGGGGCATTCCAATGGTTCTGTAAATTGGAATGCATCCTGGAGCATTTCCTGTTTAAAATGACATGTTGAACATTCGAATAGACCAGATATGAGCCGGGGCCTTACTTCCGTTACCTTCTTAACAAGCCCTTCGAGAGATAGGAACTTGCTCAGATTCTCTGCACGGAGGTCCCGTATGGGCAACCTCTCCCTTCCTTTGCCGAATAGACCCTCTATCCTAAGGTTTATATGGACCTCCTGATCAGGTTCAAGGAATGAGCGTAGGGCTGCCTGACCCGCTCGTAGAGCTATCTCTGGATAACTGATCAGGGTCTCTGCTAGGTCCCCATCATGGGTATAGATATCATTGAACTTTACCCGAAGTGACCTCTGCCCGGGTTGATCGTCCGCAATGGTCCTGATCTTAGAGGCCAAGTCTTGGAACCCGAAGAAATCCAGCCATTGCTGATAGATGGTCTCTGAATCAACGAAATTGCTCATCCTTGTGCACCTTTCCCGACAGGGGCAACTTCAAGCCCCGATCGATTATTTTATTCCATCCCTTCCATTGGAAGCAGTAGAACTTAAGGGGTTTGCCCGGGGAGGGGTCCGAGAAAGTATCATAGAAGCGATTAATAATCACAGATCGCTTTTGACCTATCATGTTCTGTATTGTTCGCTGCGATAGGTGCGGGGCATATCAGGGAGCACTATACCCTATATCCACTTCGAAATGCAGGGCCTGCAATAGAACGATAGATATCAAAAAACATACACCCCTGGGAGTATTCCCCAAAGAAGAGGAGATGAGGAGGTGGCTTGAAGCCTATAGGTCCGGAAGGTCATTGAATGAAATAGAAAATGCCGTTCCTTCGATGGATGACAATGGAATTAGGAGGCTCTCGTCCATGAGGAACAGGGAAGAAAGGACAAAATTGGTGCTTGATAGTATAGGCGATGGGACCGTGACAAGGGAAGAACTGGTCCGATCCTTATCAGAAACTGGAATGGAGCAAAAGGAGCTCAAGCTGATATTGAACATCCTTATCGAGCAGAGGATTATCTTCGAACCCAGGACCGACAGGCTATCGAAGGTAAAATGATCTTTGGACCATACCAACGGACCATGGTCTACATAAGACCTGATAGGTCCTTGTTGATATAATAATGAATGTTCCTACCTTTCTTCTTCCTATCAAGGAACCCGTTCTTTGCCAGTTCGCCAAGATGATAACTGATATCTGTCTGACTCCTGTCAAGGATGATGGAAAGCCTCTTAGGGACTATTCCAGGGTTCTGGGAGATGATCTCGATGATCCTCTTGTGAAGTGGTGAGATATAGCTCTGGATGGTCGATTGTCTCCTATAGCTTGCGACATAGAAGAGCTTGAACTTCCCCATCTTCTTCGAATAGACCTTGTCTTCCCTTTCTAGGACCCTTAGATGGTGAACGAGCGAACCATCGTTCAGGTCGAGCATCTCCTTGAGCTCGGAATAGTTCGCCCCGGGTTTTGCCTTCAGATAACCAAGTATCTCGAACCTCGTTCCTACCTCGACCTTGTTCTTCTTCAATTTGGAATAGAGCGGGAACAGTACCAATGCAAGCTTGTACCTTGCCGGTTCGAACTTGGTCACGAAGACAACTGCACCAAGGAGGGAGAAGCTGATGGTCAGGGCCAATGAGGGTAACAGGAACGGAGGCAATGAGGGTCCGGGAAGGACCTCAGGGCCGTACGGTCCTGGACCTACAACTACCTGGCCATTACCGCTTTGAGGGATATTATCCTCAGGACCCTCCCATGTCGTGCCACCGGACAGCCCCTCTTTCTTCTCACCTTCCGGTTCATCAACAATAACAGGGAGGTCCTCCATTTGGGGCTCTGTCTTGGGATCGGTTGGCCCATCGTTTGTTGATGGTGCATAAAAGGGATTATTCAGGTCAAGTCTATTGTTCCATTCGACCGATTCCAGTACCTCATTGTAAGGATCGACGATCAGTGTGAGGTTCATGGCACGAGGGTCCACTTTCCAGGCTGTTTTCAGATAGACATATTGGTCTGGTTTTAAGGGACTTACATCGAACAGCCCCATGAACTCATCGTCCTGGAGGAAAAGGGCTTTGAAACCTCCGCTATCGATCGTCCCAAGGCAATCGATCTCGAAGGTCAGGTCCACGATGTCATATGGTTCCGCATCCCTGTTGGAAATTGCGAGATATGAAGGGTCCGCATAGATATCCATATACTCAGGCCATAGAACGAATGACATCATATTATTGGACCTGTCCTCGTCCTGGACAGTGTTTTTTGGGTCCACCTCAACATCGATCTGGGTCCTCTCCCCTGCTATCGTCCAGGTCCACCAGTATTCCCTCGAGGACCCAGCAGGTATGGTTCCCATCTCTATGGTGGTGTAATGCTGACCCTCGATCCTGACCTCGAAAATGACATCACGCTCATCACTGATCCCTAGGTTCTCGATCCTGGCACGAACGCTCAACAGCTGGCCCTCTATCACGACCTCAGGGTTGATCTGAAGGGTCCCGTCTATGGCCAGATCATGATAGGGTTTTATCCGGGTCGTGAAGAGGAAGGACATCTCCCCCTTAAGGGGGTTCTCAACATTGTCCATAAGGTCAAGGTTTATCTGCATATCCTCGTCCTCAGGCGCTTCGAAGGTGAAAGCAAGCCTTCCATCATAGAGACCTGCATCGAAGGGCGATCTCATGTCGCTGATGAGACCACCTTCCGTATCTTCGAGAGAGTACTTGAGGGAGCTGAGCATTATACCCGACCCTTTCTCCGTATAGGCCCAGCTGAAATGGACATAACCCCCCGAGAAAGAATACCAAGGATCTCCCAGTATAGGTGATGTGGAATCCATTATAAGATCGAACACCACACTACCATAGCTGTTGGCACCCATCGGTAAAGAGAAAAGCACGAACTCGACACGGTTAGGTCCGTCCGATCTCGACAGAGGGAATGAGAAAGAGACCTTATTGACCTGTTCGGTCTCCCTTGGACGATATTCCCAAATCCTACCTGTGGAATCCCTCATGCCCATATTCAGATCGTTGGGGGAAGGGGAAAGTAATGGAGAACCTTCGAAATGAACGGAAAACCCGTCTAGACTAACGAACTAACCACCTTTGCAATAATCTCCATTGGATAACATGGTACCATCGTCAAGGGCGAGCTGGGCATTACCATCAATTACCAGGTCCTTTTCCAGTACGTATGCCTCTTTGATGGACAGATGGTCCTTCATTCCAAATGGGTCTGTCGCATCGCATGATATCTCGTAGGGTCTGTTCCCCTCCATCATCCATGTGAATACAAGAGAGAATGTGATATCATAGTTCCTTGAGGACGAGTTCTGCAAAACGGTCGAATTGAACGTGTCCAGACCGACCCAATCCTTCGCCGCTCCAGATCCAACGAACTCCGATCTAAGGACCATACAGGTGAAATTGATCCAGGGTCTCTCATTATCGATCCATATGACCACTTTTTCAGGTGTTGAGCATTTCACCATTACCTTGAACTCTGCCGGAAAACCTGGATGGACCTTGCCAGGGCTTATGAAACCCTCGATCTTCGGAGGTATCTCTTTTTGCTGGAAAAGGCCACCATCGCTCTGTCCGTTATCCCCGTCAGAGGCATTGGCGTTCTGGACTATCAGGGATATCATTAGAAGTAAGAGCATAGAGAGAACGACAGCCCTAGCGGCCGTCCGATGCTTTTTACGCTCTTGGTTCTTGGACATTCCGAAGCCCTCAGTCAGGTTAGGATATCATATCGACTACATAACGTAGAGAACCATGTTGATTTATAAAGGTTTCCCATAGACCAGTGTACGTACCCTGAGTTTATGCCGGTCCAGTTCATATCGCCCGCAGTCTCCGGTCCGTGGATCAGGGTCCGTTCAAGGCCGCCCCGTGCCATTTCATTCCAAGTGAAAGGAAAGTGGTTGTGCCATGGGAAAAGCGGCACAACCGGGGTTTCAGATTCATAATAGAGGTTTTTTTTTATTTCAGCTTCATCGCCTTCTTTGTGGAAGGGGGCTCGATCATCCCTTCTTCCAAATCCAAATACGAACCACGTTGCTTAGGTCTTCTTATCAGGAAGACGGGGAAGGTATACTCGGACAGCTTCACCGCCTTCGCCTTCTGTATTGCGAAAGACCTCGTTCCCTCCCATGGGCCGAAACCCGGGTCCTTGCCCGTTTTTAGGATATGGGCAGTGCCTACAACGGACCTGA
>JBFYMY010000045.1:0-5240 GCA_041304645.1 Thermoplasmatales archaeon | reverse complement strand
GCGAACCTTGAGTTCGCCGTGACAGCGCTTGTGGGTGCATACATCCTCTTCGCCCTGCTGCTGACCGTTGTCTCCATCATGCAGAAGGCAAGGAAGAAGGGGGTCCCTTATGCCATATCCCTCGGAGCACTCTGGTGCTTCGTGATGCTCATGACGCTCTTCTCCCTGTTCTCCTTCATCCTTTCCGATGATATTACCACTCCCGGATGGAAACTGGGCATGGTCACGTTGGGTGTCCTCTTCTCCTTCCTGCCCGCCATGGGGGTCCTCCTCAACCAGTTCCCTGCATCCATAGACCAGGAACGGGTCCTGGAAGCCATCAAGAAAGGGCTCAAGAATGAGGAGAGGGAGAACCTTCCCTTCTGCCCGGAGTGCAGGGCCAAGGTGGACCCCGCTCATAAGTACTGCCCGAAGTGCGGCATCCGTTTCGCTGACTGAGGATAGGGCCCCGTATGACCCCGGGCGCTTTCTATGATATCTTCATGTGGCCCCTTGAGCGGGCATGGTTCTCCAAGTGGAGGCGGGAGCTCCTCTCCGGCCTTAGAGGACAGGTCCTTGAGATAGGACCGGGGACAGGCGTTAACCTCCGTTATTACCCCTGGTCCGTCGGGTGCGTAACGGTCATAGACCCCAACAGGAAGATGATCAAGGAGCTTCACAGGAGGGCGAACGGCTCCGGATGGGGGGGCAGGGGGGGGAGATGTCTTCGGTCGAGGGTGGGCTTCGGTGAGATGCTCCCGTTCCCCGATTCATCTTTCGATAATGTCGTTATGACGCTCATACTATGCAGCGTCGATGATCCGATCAAGGTCTTATCTGAAGCGGCCAGAGTGCTCAAGGCAGGGGGGAAGCTGGTCCTGATCGAGCATCAGCTGCCCATATCACGACCGCAGGCGCTCCTCTTCAAGCTGGCAGCGCCCATCTGGGCGATCCCAAGCGGCTGCAGGCTGGACCGCAGGACCGAGAGCACCATCAAGGCGGAGCCTACGCTCAGGTTGGAGGAAAAATGGCGGAGGGGGCCCCTTCTCGGAAGACCGTTCCTTGTTTCCGTCCTGAGAAAGGTCTGAGATCTTTATATGATCCCGGCCTTCTTACCGCCGGTCTCGAAGGCCCTCAGGGCCTCATCGAGCATATCCCTGGTAAGTCCTGCATTGACCTGGACTCGAACCCTTGCCTTGTCCCTTGCGACCATCGGGAAAACAATGGGCAGTGCGAAGACGCCTAGGTTGTAGAGCTCCTGCGAGAGCTGTTTTGCCTTGTGGGACTCCCCGCACATAACGGGTATTATGGGGGTCTGGGACCTGCCAGTGTCGAAACCAAGGGACTGGATCTGCTTCTTGAAGTAATTGGTGTTCTCCCAGAGCCTCTGCCAGTGCTGGGGTTCTTCAGTAAGTACCTGAATGGCCGCGAGCTGGGCACCTGCCACAGCGGGTGGGTGGGACCCTGACAGGAGCCAGGTCCTGGATTTGTTGTAGGCGAAGTTGATGAGGTCCTGCGATCCGGCAACGAGACCCCCCACCACGCCGAATGCCTTCGAGAACGTCCCCATCTCAACATCTATCTTGTCATCGACATGGAAGTGGACCCCTATACCGGCGCCCTTCTCTCCAAGGACTCCCTCTCCGTGGGCGTCATCCACATAGGACATGGCCCCGTACTGCTGGCAGAGCTTTGCCACCTGGTCCATGGGGGCGATGTCCCCGTCCATGGAGAAGACGCCGTCGGTGATGACAAGCACCCTTCTCCGGTCCTGTGACTTCCTGAGGGCATCCTCGAGGCCGCCCATATCGACGTGGGGATAGACAGCCCTCTCCGCCTTGGAGAGCCTTACACCGTCTATGATGGAGCCGTGGTTGAGCTCATCGGAGATTATGAGGTCGTCCTTCTCCGGAGCGAGCTGGGAGATGAGACCTGCGTTGGCCGCGAAACCGGTCTGATAGACGAGCGAGGCCTCCCTCTTCTTGAACTTGGCAAGGGCCTTCTCGACCATGAAGTGAATGTCCATGCTCCCCGCGATGGCCCTGACCGAGCCGGAACCTGCCCCATTCCTACCTGCCCACTCCTGGGCTGCCTTTATGAGCCGTGGGTGGTTGGATAGGCTCAGATAGTTGTTGGAGCAGAGCATTATAAGCTTCTTGCCGTCCACCTTGCACCTTGGCGATGACGGTCCCTGGAGCTCCCTGAGCTTCCAGTCGAATCCCTTTGTAACGAGGTCCTGATACTCATCCCTCAAGAATGCGGTCGGGTTCCTTGCCATTTGATGTCCTCCTTGGACAGGGATGGGGAAATTGTGCATGGATATAAGATTAACCGATTGTAACGGACCTTAAGATGGTTCATCAATAGGGGACGATATTGACCCACCCCTAGTGGAGGAAAGTGGCATAGATGACCGGAACCTGGGACATTGTGTTAATGCCCATAGATATGAGAATGAAAAAGGGACCAGGTTCTTCTATCATCCTCATTTCGCTCCCCGGGGGGAAGTTCAAATATATGACAATGTGACATGACACCCCATAGCGAACCAGGGTGGGAACATGACAAAGGATGAAGATAAATGGGCGACAGGAGACCTTTCTAAGATACTGCTTCAGTTCCACCAGATGGAGGTCTCATCCATCATGAAAGCCGACCTCTGGGACATGTGCTATGTCACACCAGATGCCTCCATCGAGGAGGTGTTCACCCTACTCTCATCAAGGAAACATGTATGGGTCGTCCACGGGAAGAAGAGCATGAAGCTCCTGGGTCTGATAACAGAGAGGGACCTTGTCGATGTGATAGCACCCAGGAAGATAGACCCTTACAATTTCTCATGGAGCCCCAGCTCCCTCAGGTCGCTCATCTTCGGTGGGATAGAGAAGGCCGGGGATATCATGACGACCGATCTCGTTAAGGTCACTCCCACCGATACCATGGGGGATGCCCTGCTGAAGATGAAGAAACACCACTTGAAGAGGCTGCCTGTCGTGGACAAGGGGAGGCTTGTGGGCGAGGTCACCATCAAGTCCATAATAATCCGTTTCAAGAAGGTCATGAGGTGGAACACGATAATTAAGGAGCATGAGAGCAGATTACCTGCGCAATAATGAACCTCAATCCAATGTCGCTATGCTTCCTTTCCTCTTGAAATAGTTGTATCCAATCTTCAGAAGGACAGGTGTGATGAGTGACATGACTATCGCATTGTAGACCACGGCCGAATAGATGTCCCTGTTGATGATGCTCATCTGGAGAGCAATGGCCACGAGAACCAGCTCTACTCCGGCCCTACCGTTCATCCCAATGCCCACCAAGAGGGATTCGGACCAATTCAGTCCGGATATCTTCGAACCTATCCCTGCGCCCAGGAACTTACCGAAGAAACCCATTGTGATGATGACCAGGGTGAATAATGAGAATGCCATGCCCTTGAACGTGACAGAGAAACCGACCCATGCAAAGAACACTGGGGCAAAGAACCCGAACGACCATCTGTTCAGGGCCTCCCTAAGGTCGTTTGGCAGGGAATCCCTTACCGCCATCCCCCCGAGCAGGGCACCTATCATGAGATGAAGTCCCATGAGATGGGCCGCTACTGCGATGATACCGGCAACAAGGATGGAGAAACCTATCCCCTCGGTGACCCTCTCCTTCCTCACCCCTGAGAAGATGTACCTGCTGAGCTTGGGCAGCAGCAGGACCACAAGGACAACGAACATGATGGAAACAGCTATGGGCCCTACGACCTGGAGGATGGTCGGCAGGTCCCCGGTCCTTGCGAAGGAAAGGAGAACGGAGAGGACCAGTATCCCTATGACATCGTCGGCGATCGCTGCGTTCAGGATAGTTATCCCGAACCTTGTCCTTATCGCATCTATCTGGATGAGGGTGGTCAGGGAGATCGCAACGGAGGTTATCGATAACGCCCCTCCCACGAAGAGGCTGATCAGCCAATTACCGAGGAAGATGTGAGCCCCCACGAATCCGAGGACAAAGGGGAATATGACGCCAAGGACCGCGGTCAGGAAACCGCCCTTGAAGGAGGCAACGAACTCCTTTATCTGTGTCTCAAGGCCCGAAGAGAACATTACCATCACTATAGCGAACTGCATGATGAAGTCCAATTTTCCCTCGACGTTGTCGGGTGAAAGGTCCCTGGTAATGTCGGTCATTATCGGAATGCCTGCGGCATCCAGGAGAAAGATGAAGAGAGGCCCAAAGACGAGCCCCCCGATGATGTTCCCGACTATCGTAGGCTGGTTCAGCTTCTCAGCTACCTTCCCGAAGAACAGTGCTGCCACAAGGAGCAGCAGGAGGTAGATGAAGGAGAGCATATGAACGGGGACGAGGAAATTAGGGATGTATAATACCTTCGATTTAACCCTGCCATTGGTCAGAAAAATGGTATCAATACCATAATTACGGTCTTGAGGGGGCATCAGGTATGGCGGATATACGTTCACCCTCATGGTATAATGGAGGGTCTTGAGGACGTCCAGTATCGATCGTATCATCCAATGCTATCGGGTAAAGCAGGCTCTCCCTACCCTCCTGGTGGCCTTCGACCAGTCCCAGCTTCTCCAGGCTTGATACATGATAGCTCACCACCATCCTGCTCACGCTCAGCATCCTTGCGATATCGGACTGGGAGAGACCGGGGTTCTTTCTTATGGCCTCAAGTATGAGCTTCTGGCTCCCTGTGACCATGGGGCCGTTGCTGTGCATTCCCTCGACATAGAACCGCCTGAACTGCCTGTCCTGCTTCGAGAAGATCAGCTCCTGGGTCTCGAGCATGTTGAGGTGATGGGTGAGCACCCCGTGGGCAAGACCCAGATCCTTCTGTATCTCGGTATAGTACGTCCCCGGGTTCTGTCTTATGTGATCGATGATCCTCTGCCTTGTTTCATGTTCGAGCAGTTTTTCCTTCTTGAGCTTGGTATAGAACGCTATCACTATGAAAATCACTATGATGATACCTGAGATAAAGAGGACATAGATGAAGCATATTGGGAATCCCATTGCTTCCTTGGCACTCAATGGGTTTTCACTATCATCATCATCATCATCAATTGGCGGTTCCGGCACCTCAGGCGGACTTCTGGGGTTGGTGGGATCCCAACCTTCCTGATATTCTTTGAGATTGGTCAGACCGTCCCCATCTTTGTCCTGGCCTGCATCTGAGGCGTTCAGGGGGTCGAGGCCATACCTCACTTCCCATCCGTCAGGCATTGTGTCGTTGTCGGTGTCCGGGTCCT
>JBFYMY010000044.1:0-2656 GCA_041304645.1 Thermoplasmatales archaeon | reverse complement strand
ACCAACAATGTGGAGGGCATCTCCATAGGGCTGCCCGAGGTCGGATGGTGGAAGGCGACCGTGAACGGATCAAGCGTTGCAATGGGCGACAAGCAGCATTTCGCCCTTGTCGGTTCCGGGGACATGGGACCGTTCGTGACCGAGTCCTTGGGGTTCTCCAAGGAATACTATTCGACCGACGGAGAGCAGGTCTGGATCAGCATGACATCAAGGGACCTCCTTGGTATGGGCAGCCTTCTCATCCAGGTCAATTCCACTTCCTATCCTGCCGGCAGGTCCGTTCTTCTGACGGAGGAGGGGCTCTTCGGCTCTTTCAGGGGGTCTATTTTGACATCTAACGTCACGACCGCAGACCCGGGGCGCATCCATGTGAAGGACGGCGACACCATAGGCGCCCGCTATCTATCCCAGCTCTCGATATTGTATACGGCATCGGCCACGGCGAAGGCCCCTCTGAGGGTCGATATCATAAGGTCACCGGACCACCACCTGACATACACGAAGCACGAGACCATCCTGTTCACGGGGATGGGAAGGCCTGGAACGGCTGCATCATATCTGTTGCCCGGTTCATCGTTCGGATGGAGGCCGCTTTGGGACGATGGGGACCCGGTGCATAATGACCGTTGGCTCAATGATGGCGTCTATGGTGACGCTATAGATATAGACATGAACATGTCATTCTCCTCCATGCTGACGGTCAGGGTCATTGACCCCTACCTCGGAGACAGGGAGTACGAGCAGTTCGTCATCAGCGTGAACACATCGCTCCCAAAGGCCGTACGGGCTCTGAAGGCAACACCGCTACCGGACGGCAACAGGGCGCTCCTCAGCTGGAACCGCTCATCATCCTCCGGCCTCTCCCATTATTCCGTTTTCATCAATCTGTCCGGTGTCGTCCCTGGTCCCGACCCGGAAGGTTGGTCCCTCATTGAGAACACCACCGATATCAGGAACAATACCATAGTTGGGGGGCTTGTCGATGGGACAAGCTACGGTTTCAGGGTCTCGGCCGTGAACATCGAAGGGAACTCCTCTTCCCTTTCCAACATCGCCTGGTGCGTCCCCGGGGACAGCCTCTATCCTCAGGTGGAGCTTCTCACACCCCCAAGGACACTGACCGGAACGGCGCTCCTGGATTTCAGCACGGATGATGACCTCTCCATCCTGGAGGTCGAATTCTACAACGATACCGATGGGGATGGGTCCCCCGATGACGGCAACGGTTTCATACGCATACATACCGGACCATCGAGCCAGGTCCTGTGGGATACAAGGTCCCAAGCGGGGGGACCGGGAGATATGACGAACATCATTGTTCGTTACAGGGGCCAGGACGAGGTCCCGAACATATCCCCATGGACCGTAACTGCCGGGTTCTCGATCGACAACACGGGTCCATCCTTGCTAGAGATAGACCCCGAGCCATCAAGGGTCACCCGGGTGCGGGAGCAGACCTTTGCGGGCTATACGGAGCCCAGAGCGGTCATAGTGGTCACACTGAACGGTCTACCTCTTACGAGCCTCAATGCGACCTCGACCGGCATCTTCGACCTAAGGTTAGAGCTCTCAGAGGGTTTGAACACACTTTCGTTCAATGCTTTCGACAGGAACGGAGCCGGGCCAACGGTCCTGACCTACCTGATGACCCTTGATACCATGGGCCCCGAGGCCGTCATCCTGGGGCTCTTACCGGAACTCGAGATTTCGGCAGCTGGTATGAACGTCACATCAGGCTCTGCTGACACAGGCATGGACCCCGAGATGACGATGATCGGTTCCTATGCCTGGAAGATGAGGGACCCGTTCGGAAAGGAGGTCCAGGGAAGCGGCCCGTCGTTCGGCGCGGCCCTTGAATTCCTGGGGAACCATACCATCTCTCTTACGGTCACCGACCTTGCAGGGAACTCGGACACGATCCAACAACGTTTCCTTGTCAGGGATACTTCTGCACCTGTCGTGGTCATAGCGGGTCCATTGTTCGTAGATGAGGATACCAACGTTAGGTACACCTCTCTCGGGTCCAGTGATAACGACCCGACGCTCTTCACCAAGGGCAGGGCCAGGCACCAATGGACCTTCAGCGGTCCCCTGAACTGGAACTATACCACCGAGAGGGAGGCACCGAGCGTCATGTTCCAGGAGCCGGGGAGATACAGGATCGAGCTCGATGTGATCGATGCAGGTGGCAATGCAGGGACTGCCGTACTCGGCATCACAGTAAATGATACGACCCCTCCGGTCCTGTTGATAAGGGGCGAGGATAGGTTCTACAAGGGTGAGAGCGGTAAGTTCACATTCGATATCGATGATAATGGTAATGCCTCCATAGCGACATCCGGGGCCAGATGGGAGCTGTGGTTCACCGATGGTCCGGCCCCTGAGCTGATCTCAAGAACCGAAGGTGTCGAGGCCTCGTTCCGGTTCGAAAGGGCAGGCAATCACTCCGTCAGACTGTTCGCAAGCGATGATGCTCTGAACAATGCTTCGGCCCAGATGAGGGTCTATGTAGGCGAGAGGCCGGTCACGGACGACGGAGAGGATGAGCGCACCATCTCCCTTGCCTTGTTAGCCATGATCGCAACCGCCGTTCTCATTGCGCTCCTAATAATCTTGGTCACCTTCCTGATCCTCAAAAAGAGGGACAAGGAGATAG
>JBFYMY010000043.1:0-7899 GCA_041304645.1 Thermoplasmatales archaeon | reverse complement strand
GTCATCCTGAAGGGATCCCCTGGGGCCTCCTCAAGGTCCCCGCCCAGGAAGCGGTATCTGGGACCGTCCAGGGGGCAGGACAGCGTCTGGGCATGGTAACGTCTCTTCGATAGGTCCGAATATTCTTCGGAGCATACGGGGCATGGGGGAAAGTGTCTCATGGTCGTCCTTTCCCTGTCGAAGGGCAGGTCCTCAATGACGGTGAACCTGGCCCCGCAGTCCGTACAGTTGGTGAAGGGGTGCCTGTACCTCCGGTCGGAGCGGTCCAGCATCTCAGAGAGGCATCTATCGCAGATGGCCGTGTCCATGGGCAGGGAGGAATCGTTCCTTCCCTGGACGGATGGCATTATGCGGAAATCGGAAGGGCCAGCATCCGGGATTCCGAGCTCTTCCCATGTAGTCTCGCTTACAAGCACCTTATCGAGCCTGGCTATGGGGCCGAGCTGTGCCCTGACAGCATCCATGAGACCGGTGGGCTCCTTGTCGGTGGCTATGGTGACGTGGGAGCCGTCGTTCCTCACAAAGCCCCGGGCATGGACCAGGTCCGCTGCCCTCTTGACCGAGGGTCTGAACCCGACCCCCTGCACAACGCCCCGGACCTCTATGAGCCACATGGCGCCTCCTTCGCACGGTCATGGGAGGCCCAATGCTGAGGCCAGCCTGTCGATCCCGACCCCGTGCTTGGCATCCGTGACCACGATATCCGCATCCGGGCGGACCCTGCGGGCATCGGCCTCCAGAGCGGCCGTGTCCACCTCCATCAGAGATGCCAGGTCGGACTTGTTGATGACTATGACGTCGGATTCCCTGAATATCATGGGGTGCTTCCTCACCATATCGTCGCCCTCGGTAACGGATATGACGACCACCCTCTTGTCCGCGCCCAGTGGGAAGTCAGCGGGGCAGACCAGGTTCCCGACGTTCTCTATGAAGAGCACATCGATCTCATCCAGGGGGAGCTCTTCCAGAGCATGTTCCAGCAGATGAGCGTCCAGGTGGCATTCCTTTCCCGTGTTCAGATTGGAGATGGGTATGCCGAGGACGGAGAGCCGCCTCATGTCGTCGTCTCCAGTGACATCGCCAGTGACCGCCCCTACCCTGAGGCCTCTGGACAGGGCCCTCTCGGAGAGCCGTTGTATGAGAAGGGTCTTGCCGGACCCCACCGACCCCATCAGGTCGAAGGAGCGGACCCCCTTGCCCTTGAGGAGCATGTGGTTCTCCATGGCCAGTGTCCGGTTCGCTTCGAGCAGGTCCCTCTCTATGTCCACTGTCACGACCTTGTGCATGTATGACCTCCGGATGTCAGGGATGATGCAAGGACGGATAAAACACTTCCCTTGGTCCGGACAGGTTGTCCGGTCAGGTCCAGCAACGGTCAGCTCATGGTCATTCCATCTCGATAATAGGTTTCGGGTGGAGAATATAATAAATAATCGTACTTGCATTCACGTACGCCTGAACGATGGGCTAGGGCTGACCGTGGGGTATGGACGTGGCATGCGCATACCCAGTCAAGCCTCTGCGGGAGGGAACAATACATGAACAATAGAATCGGGTTCCTGCTTGTTGGTCTTTTGCTGATCGCTGCGGTGGTACCGGCGGTCCTGACGGCTATGCCGTCCAGGGCCATGACCGCCGAGGTCGTGGGCTTCACCCTGACCGGTCTGCAAGGGCCTGGCGGGGAATATGCATCGGGCGAGCATGGGATATCGGTCGTCATCCAGAACACTGGTGACGTCGAGTTCGTCGGGGACGTGAGCTTCAACATCAATATCACCGAGTCCGGCTCAGGCGACGTCGTAATGGATATGAACGCTTCCAAGATCATCTACCTGGCACTTGGGGCCAGTAATGGGTTCTCTATAGCGAGCGTCGTTCTGGATGAAGGCCTCTACAACCTCAGGTTGACCGGCACCCTGGAAGGGGTACTTAGCTCATTCGAGGGCGAGGTGAAGGTCGAGGACGTCATAGACCTCTCCATAATGAACGAGCTCTTCGTGGAAGAAGAGCATTACGACCTTGGTACGGCTCTGACGCCCACCTGCACTGTCCTCTACTCGGGGAACGTGGAGGACTGGAAGGACGAGCTCGATGTGCAGCTGGTGATAGAGCAGATCTCCGTCGACCCGTTCGTCGTGAAATATGACCAGACCATGGTCATAATGACGAATATGAGCTCCCCCATAGACCCGGGCGATTCTTTCTCGGTCATGTTCAGCACGGACTGGGTCCCGAACGCTTCAGGGGAGCACAGGGCCAAGTTCATGATGGATTATAGTGACATGAACCTCAGTAACAATATGGACCAGGTCTTCTTCGTCGTAGATGAGCCCCCCGCCATTGAGGGATGGGTCACCACCGACGAGATGGACCCGATCCCCGATGTGCAGGTCATACTTGCCGATGCTACCACCGAGGTCGGCACCACTGTCACCGATGCAACTGGTTACTATTCCTTCTACGACCTGGCTACGGCAAGCTACAACCTGACTTTCAGCAAGCTATGGTTGAGCACGGTCACGGTCAATACCGAGTACATATCCCCCGATCCGCTCGTTGTGAACGCTACGTTGAACAAGCTCGCTGTGGGTGGCCTCAGGGGGACAGTGACCCTGCCCAATGGGACCGAGGCCGTGGGGGCGCAGATAGTCATCGATATTCCTGGACAGGCACCCCTAGTGGCCGCCACAGGTTCATCTGGTGCCTATAGCCTCGAGCTAGTTCCGGCCGTGACCATCGATGTCACGGCAACATTGACGGGCTATGTCGAGGCCGCTGTCACGGACTACGTGGTCATAGAGCAGCAGTGGAATACCCTGGACCTTGCCATGGGCGAGGTCCCCTTCACGGTATCCTTCGACCCGCCGGCCGGCGAGCCCGGGTTCCCAGTGACCGGCGACATAACACTGACCTTCTCAAGGCCCGTTCTAACGAGCTCCGTCAACTCATCCACCATTTACCTCATGGAGAACGACACCGGGCTCGTGACGGATGTCATCTATTCGTTCGACCAGGGGAACACGAAGGTCATCCTTACTCCGCAGTCGGCCCTGGAATATGGTATGGAATACATGGTGTTCGTTACGGTCGAGGTCAAGGATGTGAACATGGAACCGTTCCCGCTGCAGGCGACGTCCAATCTCTTCACTGAGGTGCAGCTCGTCGAGATATTCCTGAGCCAGTTCTATCCGGCCGATAGTGCTGACAAGATGCCGATCAGTGTGAAGGTATGGGCCCGTTTCCCAGAACCGATGAACGCAAGTACCATTAACACAACGACCTTCAAGGTCTATGCACAGGGCTCTTCAGTGCCCATTACGGGCATCGTTACATACGCTCCCGGGAACTACACAGCGACCTTCACACCGGCATCGAACCTTGCTTACAATACGAGGTACTCCGTGATATTGGAGGACGAGATACTGCCAATATCCTCCCAAAAGTATTTCATAGGGAGGAGCTGGACCTTCCAGACCAAGCAGCTTGTTACGACCGGGACGGTCTCCGGATACATCTACGATGAGGACGGGAAGCCTTTCGCCCCGGCCAAGGTCAAGGTGACCTTCACAAAGGGGGCACAGACCGTTGTCGGGACCTACAATGCACAGGGCAAGTTCGAGAGCCCGGCCTTGGATGCTGGCGTCTGGACAATGAAGGTCAAGGTGGACGGATACAAGACCTATACCAAGGAAGTGACCGTTGCGGTCGAGAAGGTGACCACGGTCCCAGCCTATGAGATGCAGAAGGAGGATAAGGGAACGGACCTCACCCTTGTCTTCATAATCATCATAGCGGTGATAGTGATAATAGTGGTCATAATCATCCTTGCCCTTGTCCTTTCCAAGAAGGAGGAGCCCGAGGATACCAGGAGGGGGCCGGTGTTCGGGACCCGCGCAAGGGGCGAGCCCTATGGCGGAGGTTATCAGCCTGAATATATAGAGGGTGAGTTCCTCTGTCCGAAGTGCGGCAACGTTGTGGTCTCCGATGACCCTGCCTGCCCGAACTGCGGTGCTGAGTTCGAGAACGACCTCTTCGAGTGCCCCGAGTGCGGCGGAATGCTCTCTCCCGATGTGCAGGCATGCCCCGACTGCGGAGCCAAGTTCGAGGAGGAGCTCCCGGAGGGCGAGGATGGGGAGCTTCCCGATGAGGTGGAGCCCGAACCAGATATCTCAAGGGAATACCAGGTAGAGGAGATGGACGAGTCCGACATCCCCCTGGGTGTCCCCGAAGGGCCTGTGAACTGATAGTATCTGATCAAGGAAGAATGGGGGTGGACCGATGGGGTCTGCCCCCTTTTTTTTTTAAAAAAAAAAGAAAAATTGATAGGTGGCTTACTGAAAGGGATCGTGTTCAAGCCTCTATCTCGAAATCGTCGTTAACAGCGTCGTCCTCGTTGATTATCGCTTTCTTCTTGGGTCTTATGACGATCTCCTCTTCGACCGTCTCCGATCCGGCCTCGGCATCTGCTGTTCTATCCGTTTCGGGAGCGCCAAGGACCAGGACCGTATCGTTCACATCCGCATGTTCGAACCTGCTCCCGTCGCTCCGAAGCTTCCCCACCCTCTCCTTCCTGACCTTCGGAGCGGCCCTTGCAGGCCTCACGTATCTCTCTTCCTCCTTCCGGTCCTTCAGCACGCTCTCCTTCTTCTTGACCGATTCGGACTCCGTGAACGATACATAATCCGATGTCTGGGCCCCGTAGAGGTCCTGACCCTGTCCTGGTCTCTCCGACCAACCGGTCAGGGCGTAGTAGAAGGAATCCGCATACTGGCATACATTCGGGTCATCCACCATCCTCAGCACTTTGACCCTGTCCATCACTTCGGTCCTGTTAAGTGCGGCCTCGTTCCCGGCCAATGCCAAGGCCTGGAGGGCCGCCAGGGTCTGGACCTGGAGCGACGGTTCCTCCGTTCCTAACTGCTCCATCAGGGCATCCAGACCGCCCTTTTCTATGAGGAGCGATGAATAGCCCAGTGATATCATATCGGTGATGATGTAGGTGAGATGCGTCCTGGTGGCCTCGTCCCCCCACTCAAGAATGGAAAGCAGGTCCGAGCAGAGCTCACCGTCAAGGAGCTCTCTTCCCTTGCCCTGGGAGACAAGGGTTGATAATAACAGCACTGCCTCCTTCTGCGAGACATGGTCGTCAGATGCCAGTACCTTGGCCAGTCTCTGCTTCAGACCGGAGCTGAGGATCTTATCGGACCAGCCCAGACCTGCGAGGTCGTTGAGGAACTGGAGGGAGAACGGCAGGACGCTCTGGGGTGCATCGTCTATGGACTCCACAAGCCCCTGGCAATCGTAAGAGTAATGGAGGCTCTTCAAGTGGGAATATGTCACAAGCTTCTTCTTTCCCAGGAGGAACTCGCCAAGACCGAACATGCTTTACCTCGGGACCGATAAGGGTTCCAGTGGGCCCTTACTGCCGGCCTCTTAAAAGCATCATGCCCCATCAGGTTCTTAAAATGTTTTGAGCGTTCTTTGGAATCTGAACCCCTCAGATGACGAAGCTTTCGCTCTCCACATCCCTCTCCCTCAAAGAGAGGGACCTTGTCGGGATCCTGCTCCCGTCGAAGAACTCTGTGTCAGTGATGCCGAGCAGACCGGAAGCGGCGACCCTGCCCACAGCGTCCGCCTTCATGATGCCTGAGCCGGAGGTCCCTGCGGCCCAATGGATGTTGGATTTGTTCTCGACCACCGGGTTCTTGTCCGGCAGGTGGTAGGAATAATGCCCTGACCATTTCATCTTCAGTTCCCAGTCCTTGAGATGTGGGAAGTAATGGGACAGGACCGGGGCGATGGCCCTATCGAAGTAATCGATATCAGGTCCGTCCCCCTCAAGGGAGAAGGGCTGCCCGAGGTCGTCAGCGAGCCCTGTGATGAGCAGTTTCCTTTCAAGCAGCGGCTTCACATAGGCGCCGGCAGCTGGCAGGATGAGGGCAGGGACATTGCCCGGTTCCAGGCCCTCAAGGACCTGGGAAGGGTCATCCACCTTGATGCCGAAGAGCTGCCTCTTCTTCGGCAGGGTGCCGGAGAATACCCCGAGCTTCCCAAGGACCTCCTGGGTCCAGGCTCCCAAGCAGAAGAGGAACTTCCCTGCAGATAGCTCGCTCCCGTCGGATTGCGTGATGGACCTGAGGCCCTGTTCGTCCCAGGGGGCATACCTTGAACCCTCGTTCCTCAGTTCGAACCCGTTGACCTCCTTTTCAAGGAGCACCTCACCGCCAAGGGCCTTGAACTCCTCGACGTAATGCTCGGCGACCGACATCCCGGAGAGGGAGCCGCAGAGCCTGCCCAAAAGTCCCTTATGGACACCTGGAAAGGGACCGCTCCCATCGGTCCTGATCTTGAGAGCATCAAGGAGCCTATCGACATCCCACATCTCCAGTTCGTCCTTCACCGGGTCAAGGTTCGATAGCGCATTCTTACTAGCATCCCACTGGTCCTTTGAGAACATCCATAGGTAGCCAGTTGGTCTTATCTGCAGCTTTTCGGGAATGGTGAGGAAGTATCTGATAGTGCTCGTAGCCAGTAGTTGGCTCGTCCTTGATGAGAAGATGTTGCGGTAGAGGGCCGCGCTCTTGGCGGTGTTCCCGGCCCCCGGCCTCTTCTCCCTATCGATGAGAACGACACTGGACCCAGGATCGAGACGCTTGAGGTGATAGGCGCTCGCTGCACCGATGACGCCCGCACCGATCACTGCATGGTCGAAGTCCATGTCGAGGCTCCTTTGGGACCGAACCGCTAGGTGATTATTAGAAGCTCTCCTTAACAGCAACTTTGAAGCAAGTGGGACGGGAGAAGTGGAACAGCAGTGAAGGACGGAATGAGAGAATGGTCCTTTATCACCCTATTCAGATATCCCCCCACTCCCTTACCGGCAGCTTATCGAAATCGTAGATATTCAAGGCCTCGAACAGCCTCTCTGTCAGCTTCAGGTTGGTCAGGAGCGGTACCCCGTTGTCCACGGCAGCCCTCCTTATGAGATAGTCGTTCGACAGCTCCTCCTCCTCGTTGCTCTTGGGGACGTTTATGACCAGACCGATCTTACCCGATTTGATATGCTCTATGCAGTTTGGTCTTCCACCCTCAAGGGGCCACCTGAGGGTTTCCACCTCCATTCCGTTCGCCCTCATGAACCGGGCGGTCCCCGATGTCGCATGGAGCTTGTAGCCCATCTCCTTGAGCCTAAGAAGTATGGGGAGCCATGCCATCTTCTCCTCGGCGGGACCCGTTGAGATGAGGACGCTCTTCTTTCCCAGCTTGAACCCGACGGACCTGAGGGCCGAGAGGAGGGCCTCTTCCATCTCTGCGCCTATGCACCCTACCTCCCCCGTCGAGGCCATGGCGACCCCCATCGTCGGGTCAGCCCCTTTCAGCCTCTGGAACGAGAACTGGGCAGCCTTGACCCCAACACGGTCCAGGTCCAGTGACGACCCCTCTATCCTGCTCACAGGCTCCCCCAGTATCGCCCTGGTCGCAAGGTCTATGAAGTTCCGTCTAAGCACCTTGGATGCGAAGGGGAAGGTCCTTGAGGCCCTAAGATTGCATTCGATGACCTTCAGCCTGTTCTCCTTGGCAATGAACTGTATGTTGAACGGTCCCGTTATGTTCAGTGCCTTCACAATGGCCCTTGCGGCCTGTTTGATCCTTCTCGTCGTCTCGACATAGAGCCTCTGGGGAGGTATGACCACCGTAGCGTCTCCCGAGTGGACCCCGGCGTTCTCCAGGTGCTCCCCTATCGAATAGAGTAGGATATCCCCTTCCCTTGCCACGCCGTCGAACTCCACCTCCTTTGCATCCGCTATGAACTTGGAGACCACCACCGGTGTGGCGGGATTGACCTCTGTGGCCCTCGAGAGGTATGCTTTCATCGTTGAGGGGTCGAATACGACGGCC
>JBFYMY010000042.1:0-10949 GCA_041304645.1 Thermoplasmatales archaeon | reverse complement strand
TCTTCATCGTTCATCGCCATGCGGGCGAAGGTCTCTCTAACATCAAGGGCGTAGGCTACCGCATTCTGTTCGCCGTTAGGTACTTCCGGGTTGACATAGATGAGACCCATCTGCACTGCGGAGAGGGGGTACTCTAGGTCACGGTCAGCAGAGTAGCGGTCGTCGCCAAGCAATTTGTCCTCGCTGCCCCAGTAGATTTCCTCTTCGGTCTCCCAGAAGTCCTTGAGTCCGCCTGCAAATCCGAAGGTCTTGAACCCCATGGATTCAAGAGCGCAGTTGCCGGCAAGTATCATCAGGTCGGCCCAAGAGATGCGTTTACCGTACTTCTGCTTGATAGGCCACAGGAGCCTTCTAGCCTTGTCCAGGTTCACGTTGTCGGGCCAGCTGTTCAGAGGCGCCAGGCGTTGGTTGCCGGTCCCCGCTCCTCCCCGTCCGTCGCCCATGCGGTAGGTCCCAGCGCTGTGCCAGGCCATACGGATGAATAGCCCTCCGTAATGACCGTAATCTGCGGGCCACCAATCCTGCGAGTCGGTCATCAGCGCGTAGAGGTCCTGTTTCAAGGCCTTCAGGTCGAGTTTATTGAATTCCTCTGTATAGTTGAAACCCGGACCCATCGGATCGCTCTTGGAGGAGTGCTGATGAAGTATCCTCAGGTTCAATTGGTTCGGCCACCAGTCCCGATTCGTCGTACCGCTGCCCGGAGCGGACCTGTGCGTTCTGCCCGTTACAGGGCATTTGCTCTCTTTGTCCATATTTTTCACCGCCTTCTTCCTTGCCAATGGTATCCTTCACTTCTTCTCCTTCCTGAAGCACATGAACCGATCAAGGCAGTATTTGCCAGGCTTCTCCTTCTCCATCCCATCCTTTGCCATACTATGAGCTCGCAGTTGCGTGCTTTGAACTGATCTTGCATGGTCGCGAAGGTCATGAACTCGGTAGTACACACAGGTGTGATGTCAGCGAAGTGACTGAAAAGCACCATCCATTTCCCATTGTAATCATCGGGGAAGTCCATCTCCCCCATGGTGGTCTTCGCATTGAACGCTGGCACTCTGTCCGCTATGAGGTGCATCCGGAATTCCGTCCTGTTCTCATCCATCATCCATCTATTGCATGGGTCCGAGCAAACATAAGCTTTGCCCAAGGCCATCTCATAGACAGCCTTCTTGAGGGACCGCTCAGGGCCATCTGCTTCATCATATTTAAGTTATTTCTATTTAGAAATTACTTCTACTTAAAAGTTAATAAGGGGTGATGCATTCCCATGGTGATGAAAGATGACATCGCATCCGAACTGAGGGACCTGGGGCTCAAACTGACCCCCCAGAGGCTGGAGATAGTGAGGGTCCTCAAGGAGAACATGGACGACCATCCCTCCCTCAATTACCTCCACGAAGCTGTTAAGAAAAAGATGCCGACGGTCAGCTTCTCCACTCTCTTCAACACCATCACCACCCTTGATAAGGCGGGCTACCTTACCATATTCGACCTTGAAGGAGAGACAAGGGTGGAGCTCAACATGACGGACCATATCAACATCATAGACCGCAGGACCGGAGAGGTCCTGGACATAGATGATGAACGCATCATGGACAGTATCATAGAGGACCTGGGCCGTGACAGGGTCAAGGACAAGAGAGTGATGATAAACGTCATACTCTACTGAACGGGCCGTCCATTTGGTTCTGAGCAAGC
The DNA here is from genome assembly GCA_041304645.1 of Thermoplasmatales archaeon. GTDB lineage: Archaea > Thermoplasmatota > Penumbrarchaeia > Penumbrarchaeales > Penumbrarchaeaceae > JALOTP01. Next base: position 9,254 of record JBFYMY010000042.1, on the reverse strand, counting down.
CCCGTTGGATGCTGCCTCGATGCTACATTAGGCTTTGAATGTGCTCGAACATCACATCCAAAGCATCTCTCCTCACACCATCTATCCCCTTTGCCATCTCATTGACGAGGGGGTCATCCCTGAACAATTTCGAGGCGATCTTCATCATATTACTGTCAAGGAGGTTCAGCTTCTCCAGATCCATTCTCCCATGGAGCGGGAAATAAGCTATGTTCTCCCTTATTTCGGGAGGGAATGACGATTCAAGGAACTTCACCGTTAGCTCATTTGTAGGCTGAGCCACTGAGGTCGAGAAGACGATGACCTTCTTCGTTTTGATGTTGTTCCAGTTCTTCCTCAGCCAGGATGAACCCTGTATCTTCGAGGCAAGTACCCACCCGCCGAAGACGATGATGTCCACGTCATCTAGGTCCTTGACCTTGACATCTTTAAGGTCCCTTACGGGGAAGCGAGTATCCTCACCGAGCCATTCGGCATACTGTTTGGTGCTCCCGTACTTGCTTGTGTAGATGATCATGCCCTTCATTTGCGATCGACCTTTGGGAACAACAACGGTCCCACCCATTTAAGATCCTCGCTTCAGTTGTAGCGGTCACGAAAAGTTATTTATCTCAGATAACCATACCGTTTCAAATAAATTTGAAACAGAAGGCGCGGCAATGGACATCCTTGGCATGATCTTCAGAGCTCTCGGAGGCGGTCTGGATTCGCTCATCGACTACATAGCCAATCACACCCTCACCTGTCTTGTCCCCGCCCTCTTCATAGCCGGCGCCATAGCGGTGTTCGTCAAGAAGGAAGCGGTGCTCAAATATTTCGGACCGGATGTGAAGAGATACATCTCCTACCCCATAGCCGCAATATCGGGAACCATACTTGCCGTATGCTCATGCACGATACTGCCGCTTTTCGCTGGGATATACAAGAAGGGCAGCGGAATAGGACCAGCAACGGCCTTCCTCTACTCGGGCCCGGCCATCAATGTGCTTGCGATAGCTTACACGGCAAATGCGCTCGGTTATGACATCGGGGCCGCAAGGGCCGTAATAGCCATACTCATGTCCGTCGTCATAGGGTTCATAATGTCCGTCATCTACAGGAAGCATGACAAGAAGCTCATAGAGGATGCCAGGAAGAACCCTTTTGTCAGCATGGGCTCGAGTTCGAGCTCCAGACCCAAATGGGTCCCTTTCGCCTTCTTCGGGTCCCTCCTAGGGATACTTCTGTTCGGGGCATCCTCCCTCAGCAGGGTGATGGAACTGGCATCCTCCATTGGCTGGGACATAAGTTCCCCCTGGATGATCAAGTTCCCCATCGTTTATGTCCTGACCATCGGAATAGGCCTGATGGCCATCTATTACTACAAAAAGGACGAGATCTCCGAATGGGGCATGGAGACGTGGGACCTGACAAAGAAGATCGTCCCCATACTCGTCGCGGGAGCCTTCGTTGTGGGGGTCATCGCCTATTTCGTACCTCCAGAGACCTTCAGACCAGCTCTTGGGAACGAGGGAATAATTGCAAATCTGCTGGCGTCCGTCATAGGTGCCCTGCTCTACATGCCCACCCTTCTAGAGGTCCCTATAATCGGGACCACATTCGGGTATTCCGATGGGATGATGGGATCAGGTCCTGCATTGGCCCTTCTCCTTTCCGGTCCCGCCGTGAGCCTGCCGAGCATGATAGTCCTTGGAAGGATAATGGGCCTGAAGAAGACAGTGACCTACGTAGTTCTGGTGGTCCTGTTCTCATCACTTGCCGGGTTCGTTTACGGTAATCTGATAGTATGAACCATGAGGTGATGATATGGAAGTAATAGATATCGAAGGAATGATGGTGAACCCCTACGATAAGAGGGACAAGAACGTCGTTCATTCCGGTGAGCGTTTCAAGGTAAGAACGATCGGGATCCCACCTCAGGGGAGCATACCTGAATGTGTCATGACCTCGAGCATAATATTCTACTTCATATCGGGGAGCGCTGAGGTTACCATTGACGGCGAGAAGAGGAACATCGATGCAGGACACTGCCTGGTGTCACGCCCTGGAACGGTATCGATGAGGTCGGAAACCGGTGTCAGGATATTGGGGATACAGATCGAAACGTGACCGCTCCAATTTCCCATCACCATCATTTCGAAAGGGTATTGAGGGCCATCTCCGCTATCCTCTTCCCGTGGGGAGTGAGGTGGTAGAGCAGGAAGTTGCCCTGTCTGTCCGAGGCAATGAGGCCCTGTCTCTTCAACACGTCCAGATGATAGGATAATTTGGAATATTTTATGTCGTCGAGCAGATGCTGGATAAGGCAGACATAGAGGGAGCCATTGCTCAGCATATCAAGGACCCGCAGCCTTACCGGGTCCGATAGGGCCTCAAGGAGGGAGGCGGTCCTCTCGTACTCCTTTTTGGTCTTGGACAACCAATCCTTCCTCTTAGGCTTCGTAACGTCCAGGCATCTGCAGGCGGTCTCCAACCTGCAATCGCTCCTGTTTGCCATGTCAGGTCCAATGCCTCCCGGAAATAAATATAATGGGGTCTGATAGGGGTCCAGACGATACAATAAGTTCAAACCATAAATGATATATGGTAAGTCGTCATTCCTATTCAAATATATTTGAAATGGCTGCCAGATGTCGGCCATGATAAAAGGCATGGTGATGCTGATGAAGATAGAGATACTAGGTTCGGGCTGCGCGAAATGCAAGAGACTGGAGAAGAACGCTCAACAGGCAGTGAAAGAACTTGGAATAAAGGCCGAGGTGAAGAAGGTCGATGACATAGTCGAGATAGCGAACAGGGGCGTCATGATGACACCTACCCTATCCGTTGATGGCGTTGTGAGGTCCGTGGGTAAGGTCCTATCCCCGGACGAAGTGAAGGAACTTCTGAAATGATATGGGCGAGAATAGATACCTTACGGAGACCTCCCAATGAAGGCCAAGGTAGGTAATAACAATCATGAGAAGGATGGACAACAGCCCGAGGAGGGCTGGGTCCTCTGTGAAAGATGCTCCGCAAAGCTCAAGGAGAAGAACCTTGCCCTACACATGGAGAAGGTCCATGACACAAAGCCCTCCAGTGCAGGTCCAGAGCCGAAGAACTTCGTCCCTCTACTTGTGGTAATAGGGTTGGTCGTCCTGATCATCGGTGCAGGGATCTATTACGGCATGACCAGCGGCAGCGGCGGCGATGATGGTGACGGCATAGATGTTCCAGACAGTGATTGGCTGGATTCATATTCTCCCAAGTACAGGGTCAGCGCCTACGATGACGATTGGTGGACCGTTCTTCCGCAACAGAACCCTTCATCAGGGAAACAGGTCAACCACCCCACATGGGTCACCGATAGGATCAAGAACAAGCCCCTACTGGTATTTGCTCACAGCGACAACTGCATGCCCTGCGTCCAGCAGCAGGAATCAATTGCCGAGGCTATGAAGGTCTTTGGAAATGACATCCAGTTACTTGACCTGCTCTCGGGCAATGATGCAAGGGCGACGGAGGCGTTCAAGAGCTATGACCCCAACGGGTCCCCCAACTACATCCCGCTCACTGTCGTCATAACACTGGCCGAGGACAGCGGTGGAACGGTCAGGATGGCATTCCACAGCATAGAGGGGGCGACCGGTTCAGAATGGTTATCGAACTACATCAAGGACGCTATCTTCTACCATCACCAGAACGTCGGCAGGTGGGGTTGAACCGGATGGCAGAGAAGAACAAGCTCATCTATGCCGCCGCGACCCTGCTCGCCGTTATCTTCCTGATAGGTATCGCGTTCTATCTTTTCTGGTCGGACATAAGGACCGAAAGGGAGCTTGCTCCGGATTTTGAGGTCACCTTGGGCGATGGGAACATCACCACTCTGAGAGGAATGGCGGGTTCTCCCATCCTCCTCCATTTCACCAATATCGAGAACCCTATCTGCATGGAATGCGAAAAGGAGCTCAGGGAACAGGTCCGAGAGATACAGAAGGCAACAGAGGAGAACGCGAACCTCACGATAATCACCATCAATATGAGGAAGAACCCGTATTCGGACCCTGGTAATGTACTTGTAAAGGAATGGTGGGGTACCAACGTCACCTGGACCTGGCTCGAGGACCCTGAACCCTTCAAGATATCTGGCGATTATATCGATTATTGGAGCATCGGGTCAGAGAGCTCGAACCCGACCCTGCTCCTTCTGGACGAGGAACAGTACATCGTCGGTATCTATCATATCTACCAGATGGGCAAGGGCGAGATCTACGGTGTAATGACCTCGGATACGATGAACGAGAAAGCAAAAAGGATAGAGGCCGGGGAATGGGAAGGGGTTGAAGGGCAGAAGAGCACGCTCGGTACTGGCTCGGTCGGGGGCATGTTCGTCTTGGGCATCATCACCTCTTTCTCCCCTTGTTCCGTAGCCCTACTGTTCACGGTGTTCACCTTCATCATATCTTCCCGGAACAAGGCCAAAGGAGGCTCTGATGGTCCTGCAAAAGGCATGACACCAAGCGAGGGATTCAGGATCGGCATAGCTTTCGTGATAGGGATGGCCCTCGTATTCTTCATCCTTGGCCTCTTCATTGCAAACCTTGGGGTGTTCCTTCAAGGGGCCAGGTTCTTCGATCTAGCGGCCGGAGCCCTTCTGATAATCCTAGGAATGAACAACCTTTTCTCGCTTACCGAGATGATAGGGGACCTGAAGAACAGGTTCATCAGGACCAAAGGGAATAAAGAGGATGATAAGAGCGATGAGGGCCGCTCCTTCAAGGAATGGAGCATAGGTAGCATCCGAAACGTTTTCACCCGCTCCCCCATTCTGGGTGCTTTCCTTCTCGGGGTGTTCTTCTCCTTAGGTTGGGCCCCCTGCGCTGTTTCACTGGTACTTCCGGTGGTCGTATGGATACTGTCCCAGGACATATCGACATTGATGGGGGGTCTCCTCTTCTTCGTCTTCGGGATAGGCCATGGGCTGATATTCATCCCTCTAGCAGTTGGTGCAGGCTCCTTCTCCGGTAAAGTGACCCAGAACTTCGTTCTCATAGGAAAATGGGTGAAGATCGTGTTCGGCGTCCTTGTCATAGCGATGGGCATCATCTTCACCGCTCGGTTCTTCGGCTTGAAATTATGGTAGGATGGTCGGTTCGATGGTCGAAAGGTCGAATGGGAAAGAAGGGATAGGTTCCTTTGAAAGGTATTTGACGATATGGGTCGTTCTTTGCATGGTAGCAGGTGTGCTCATTGGTAAATTCTTACCCTCCATCCCTGACCTTCTGGGAAAGTTCGAATATGCCCAGGTTTCCATCCCCATTGCCGTTCTGATATGGCTGATGATCTATCCTATGATGATGAAGGTGGATTTCGTCAGCATAAAGAACGTCGGTAAGAACCCCAAGGGATTGTTCGTCACATGGGTGACCAATTGGTTGATCAAACCCTTCACGATGTATGCCATTGCATTCTTCTTCTTCTTCATAGTTTTCAAGGACCTGATAACGGAGGACCTTGCCAGGGATTATCTGGCAGGGGCCATCCTTCTAGGTGCGGCTCCCTGTACGGCAATGGTATTCGTTTGGAGCCATCTGACAAAAGGCAATGCGGCCTACACTGTCGTTCAAGTAGCAACGAACGACCTGATAATATTGTTCGCCTTCACACCTATAGTGGCCTTGCTCCTCGGTGTCAGCGGGATCAGGATCCCATGGGATACGCTCCTTCTTTCCGTTCTGCTCTTCGTCGTCATCCCATTGGCCGGTGGCACACTGACCAGGGTCACTGTGATCAAAAGGAAAGGTGAGGAATATTTCAATAATAGGTTCATCACAAAGTTCAGCAATGTCACCATCATTGGATTATTATTGACCCTTGTGATGATATTCTCATTCCAGGGCGAAGTCATCCTCGATAATCCTCTGCACATCTTGCTTATTGCCATTCCTTTGACCATCCAGACTTTCCTGATATTCTTCATCGCGTATTTGGCAAGCAAGAGGTTGAAGCTTACCCACGATATCGCCGCACCCGCAGGAATGATAGGGGCATCCAATTTCTTCGAGCTCGCCGTGGCCGTTGCTATCTCACTGTTCGGTGCCTCATCCCCTGTGGTACTGGCGACGATCGTCGGTGTGCTGGTCGAGGTCCCTGTCATGCTGACCCTGGTAAAGATCGCCAATTGGACGACACACTGGTTCCCGGAGAAAGAAGAAAAGGTTCTCTCACAGTAATGTCAATAACGGAATGAATGTCGCTCGAGCTCGATCATGATATCGATGATACCTTGAACGGACATACCATTTACGGTAATGTTCAAGTTCTCTTAATTCTCCGGACCATGATACTGAAGATGAGCATGGACACTATCGCAAGAAGAAGAACGGAACCTGCGGCCACATAGAGGCCTGTGCCCGATCCCTTCTCTCCGCCCTCTCTTTGATGGCCCGGTAATGAATAGATGTTCGTCGAACCCTCCGCATCAGTACAGGTCTGACCTCCGCAGACAAGGACCCTGCCGTCGTTCAGCTTGGTCTCTGCAGGCCACTTCCTTCCGAGTATCACCATATAGGTATCTTCCCATTCGCCCTTTTCAATGTCATAATATTCCAGACCGGAGACGGTGCAGTAGAACTCGGTACAGGAGGAACCCCCGTAAGCTATCACTCCCCTGGACCCGATGGGGAGCATGAAATGGCTGTGCCTTGGCGTTCCCAGATGACCTGTTTTAATCCATTCATCCTTGATAGGATCGTATATCTCCGCCCCCATTGTATCGGATTCATTTGGTCCGGCAAAACCCCCGGACACCAGGACCCTGCCGTCAAATAGCTCGATCGCCGCATGATAGCCTCTCGCATCGTTCATGGAAGCTATCCTGTACCATCTTTCCTCCGATGGGACGAATATTTCGCATGTTGGGATGGGGACCTTGACCTTACCAGAATGACCCCCGGTGACCATAACGGACCCGTTGCTGAGCAGGGTAGCTGTGCATCTCACCCTGGGACCGTGCATCTCTCCGGTATATCTCCATGTATCATTTACGGGATCGTAGATCTCACAGGATGAAAGACCTGCCAAGGTCACGTTCACACCGCCAACCACAAGGACCCTGCCGTCGTCGAGAGTGACCGCCCTCTGCCAGAACCTGCCCGTGTTCAATGATGGTGCCTGTTCGAACGTGCGTGTTATGGGGTCGTAAAGCTCGCATCTGTCGAGAGACATGTTCCCGGGACCCTTGTAGAAGGCGTACCCCGAAGGATGTCCTGTTCCGGTCCCTTTGAAGCCTCCGGTTATAAGGACCTCGCCTGATGGTAACAGGTTCGCCGTGTGCCTCATCCTCGGGTCCCTCATTTCCGGAAGAGGGGTCCACTCGTCCTTCTTCGGGTCATACAGCTCGGGAGCGTTCAGGGAGCCGTATCCGTCCATGGTACCACCCGTTACAAGGACCGTTCCGTCCTTGAGGGTCGTTGCAGTGTGATTGAACCTTGCTGTGTTCATGGGGGCCGCGTTGGTGACCTTTCCGTGATCCTTCTCATTTACCTCGGAGGACCCTGCAGTGGTAAAGATCGTTGACGACAACACCAATGACATCACCAGCAGGGTCAAAGGGAGCGAAGAACGGGTCATCGTGCTCCAAATCCGGCAACTAGGTTATCATGTTTTTCATCGTTGGCCATCCTCAGGGCGTGGGAGTGGGTCTCTTGCGGTGGTATCCATGTTAATCTGATTATTCAGAAACATCCGAAAAATCAGAAATATTTAAATGACCGGACACATTCCCGTCGTCATGGCCAAGAAGGACGACAGGGAGAGCTGCTGTCAACTTGAAGCGGTCGTCACCATTGACTCCAGGGGGCAGATAGTAATACCAAAGGAGCTGAGGGACAGGGCGGGTATTACGGATGGTGACAGGCTCATGCTTATGAGCACCATTGAAGGAGGCAGGGTCTGCTGTATCTCCTTGATGAAGGCCGACAGGTCAAACCCCATGGTGAAGGAGATGTTGAGGCCCGTTCTCAAAGTCATATCGAAGGAGTGATACGATGTCGAACAAAGATATTAGGGGAACTGTGAGGAAGAGGTACGGGGAGATAGCAAGTGCTGGCGGCTCCTGTTGTTCTTCAGGATGCGGATGTGGAGGGAACGCTCCAAGGGAACTGAGCGGAGCTATCGGGTATACCGAAGCGGAGATGGATTCCGTCCCGGACGGTTCCAATCTCGGTCTCGGATGCGGCAATCCGGTCGCCCTCGCCTCCTTGAAGCGGGGGGAAAACGTCCTCGATCTCGGATCCGGAGCGGGTTTCGATTGTTTCCTGGCGGCGGAGGCGGTGGGGGGGGAAGGACATGTCATAGGGGTCGATATGACCCCGGAGATGCTTAAGAGGGCCAGGGAGAACGCGATGAAAGGAGGGTTCAAGAACTTCGAGTTCAGGAAGTGGAACATCGAGAACCTTCCTCTTGAGGGAGATTCCGTGGACGTGGTGATATCCAACTGCGTCATCAATCTGTCACCGGAGAAGGACAAAGTGTTCTCCGAAGCCTTCAGGGTCCTCAGACCGGGAGGTCGACTGATGGTATCGGACATAGTCCTGGATAGGGAGCTGCCGCCTGCCCTGAGGAATTCCATTACTGGCCATATCGCATGCCTGTCGGGAGCGGACCTGAGGACGATATATCTGGATAGGATCGGCTCGGCCGGGTTCAGCAACATAGAGGTTCAAGGTGAATCCGTATTCTCGCTGGAGAACCTGGGCGATGAGGCGACGATAGATGCCCTGATGAGCGAGTCGGGGTTGACAAGGGAGCGATTGTCCGAGGTCCTGAAAGGTGTAAAAAGCATCAAGGTGAGGGCGGAGAGACCGTTTCGATGACCGGATCCCCTCCCATCATTGTCCGCCGGGTCCAAGAATGTACATAGCATCCGCTAGATAGGGGGCGAATGTGGAGAAAAAAAAAAGGTCCGATCCAGAAATCCTATAATATTGATCGACTGGTTTTTTGCGAAGTCTGGAAAAAATCAGATAGACCGGTCGAGATTTAATGGGTATTGGGTTTAGAACTATAATCATGCACTTGTTAGATCATTTCTCAAAATCTAAACAGGTTTTCAGACCGAAAAAATTATTTCTAGTCGTCACGGAATATTAAATTTCCAAAGCAATATCCAGTATCTTATCCATCCCGTCTTTGACCGCTTTCTTCTCTTCGTCAGTCTGCTTGTAGAACAGGTCCTTTCCTATCGCATGATTGTCACCCACAACGAACATCGC
>JBFYMY010000041.1:0-3968 GCA_041304645.1 Thermoplasmatales archaeon | reverse complement strand
TCTTCATGACCGAAAGGGCGTCCGATAGTGGATCGTTCATCATATCTTTGCCTCCTGATCAGGAATATTTCTTATAGCCTATCTGGGGGGCTATCTCCCTGAAGCACTGCCTGCACATATGCATCCCGTTCCTCCGGATGATGCCCCGCTTCCTTCCGCATCTGTGGCAGCCAATCTTCCGCCCGAAGGTCTTCTTCGGTTTTTTCTCGGTCATTGTTCCAACACCTCCACTTCAAAGGTCTTAGCGATCCATTTCAAGGCCTCTTCCCTCGTGATCTTATGGTGCCCCCTTATATGACCCGGGGCTTTGGTCCGGTCCCTTACGCGCCGTCCCGGCCTAGAAAGAACGACACAGACGTCCATACCGAACACGCCTATCTCGGGATTATACTTCATCCCGTCGAAATCGGTGAAATCGGAGATCCCGAAGGAGAAGTTCCCTTCCGGGTCGAAGGAATAGGCCATGACCCTGTTGTCCCTGACGGCCAGTGCCCGTTTCAGGAAATCGACCGCGTCCTGCTTCCTCAATGTGACCTTGCACCCTATCGGCATCCCATCCCTTATCCCAAGGTCCTTGTTCGTCGAGCGAGAGAGGGTCTGGGTCGTCTTCTTGCCCGTCAGGAGCTCCAGGGCCTTCTGCGCCCTGGTCAGCTTCTCTCCGGCCTCGCCGACCCCTATGTTGACCACTATCTTCTCGACCCTGAGGGCCTTCATGGGGTTATCTTCCATCTGGTCGCTCATCCTTCAACCACCCCCATGCCCTCTATCTCGGACGTCTTCGTCCCCACCATGAAAACGTAATCTATGAGGGTGCTGAACCCTTCGTGGAACTCGACCGTATTGGACATTGGGTTCCTGGTCCTGTTGATCTTCTTGATCCTGCAGATGGACCCGACGTGCGCACCGCCGGTGAGCATCGCTAGCGACTCCTCCTGCATGGGATAACGGGCAATGACCTTCTGGTCTGGCAGGGATATCTTGATGACATCGCCGGCCTTGAACTCGTCCTTGTCAACGAGGATGTTCCGCCCATCATGGAGGTTGAGCTGGACCTTACCCCCCTTCTGGATCGACTTGTCCATGATCCTTGCGAGCTTCCAGGTCGATTCCTGATCACCTATGCTCTTTAGGACGATCTTTCCCCTTGGGCTCAAAAGGACCCTGTAATTGGCCTTCAGTTTGGGCAGGGTGAGGACATCCATCAACCCTACTGGGAACCTGTGGTCCATCCTCGATCTCCTGTCCACAAGTACATCCCTCCTGGAAAGGACCTTTCTCACCTCTGAGGATGTCTCTCCCACCTTCAGGATGTCCCTAAGGGCTATCATGAGCGGGATGGACGCCTCTTTCTGGTGCGGGCCCGGGGACGGGTTGACCGCCCAGGTATTGGTCTTCTTAGGGATGGACCATGACCTGGGCATCGTGTACCTCTTCATATGCTTGGAATTCTTTGCCATATGATCTCCTCCATCACTCCTTGACGTAGTTCTTGAACCTCTCCTTCCTTACCGCATCGGATAGGTCAAGGTTTATAATCACAAGATTGGAAGGGTCGAACCAAACTGAGACCTCCTTGTTGTCAGCCTTCCTCAGCAGGGCCTTTTCGATGGAGACCTTGCCCCTGGACAGGCTCACACTGGCGACCTTGCCCTCGTGCCCGGCCCTTGAGCCCCGCAGCACACGGACCACATCGCCCTTCCTTATCGTGACCCTCCTTACACCAGCATCGCTGTACTTCTTCCTGTCGAGCGGGGCCTTCATGCTCTTGTTCCGTATATGGAAGGGCATGTTCAACAGGGCCTTCCTCTGTTTCCTCGGTTTTGCCGAAATCGTGCTCATCTCTGACACCCCTATACAATGACCGATGCCGTTGCCGCGATCCTGGAATACCTTTCCGCGGCCTCCCTTGCTACTGGTCCCTTGATATCGGAACCCTTGGTCTCCCCGGTCTTGGTGACAAGGACCACAGCATTGTCCTCGAACGATACCATGGTACCGTCAGGTCTCCTGAACGGCCTCCTCTGCCTTACTATGACGGCTGGGAAAAGCTGTTTCCTCAGTTCAGGGGTTCCCTTCTTCACCGTGACGATTATCATATCACCTATACCCGCAGAAGGGACCCTTTTCCTCCGGCCGTGGTACTTCATGACCTGCACTATCTGTACCACCTTGGCACCGGTATTATCGATACAATCGATCCTCGCACCTACGAGGAGACCTCTGGTCTGCCTTCCGGCCAAACCCTTCATCCTACACCCTCCCAAGTACTACCATATGAGTGCCCTTTGACAGTGGCCTGCATTCCATGATCCTGACCATATCCCCTATATCCGCATCCACGCATGGGGGCAGATGGGCGAACATCCTAGTTGTCCTCTTCTCATACCGCTGGTATTTATGGATATAATGAAGCTTCTCACGCCTCACCACCACAGTGTTCTGCATCTTTTTGGTGACCAATTGGACATCCAGTTGGATACCCCGGACGGAGAGCTTCCCATGGTAGGGGCAGAACTTGTCATTGCATGACCTGACCGGTTGAACGATATCGATCCCGACATCCCTGGCCTCGACCTTCTTGACCTTCTTCACCCTGATGACGGTCGCACCCTTCTGGGTCTCGGTCTCCTGTTCGGGCTTCCTTATGGGGATGGCCTTCTTCATCTGGACCGTCTCTATTTCGGCCGCGCTCTCCGTCTTCCTTGTGATCTTCTTCGCCGTAGAGGTCGTGGGTTGTTTCCGTTCCCTGCCCTCCGGGCTCTCTTTCGCCTTCTTATCATCGACCATCTGGACCACCTCATATGTCCTTGTAATCATCTTTCCTTCCGTCTTGCTCGCTCAGCTTTGCCCTTCCATTGACCGCAATAATCCGTTCGCATTTCCTTGTCCTGTCCTCTGGCCGGAACATCATGGTGCTGCCTTCGACCTCGGTCCACGCATCGCTGCATCTTCCAACCGCACGGAATGAGAAGCGGCCGCCCTTCTTAGGGACCCAGCGCCTCCTTTTTCCGTCGGCAACAAGCAGCATGTTCCTGGTCTCGTCCATTACCGTTCCTTCCAGACCTCTTAGCGTCGTATCAGGGTGTTCGTCGACCCGGACAAGGGACCCGATGAGCTCCATCATCAGCAGGTTCCTGCCAGGGTCCAGCTGGCCTTTCCTCATCTTATCTCACTCGTTTATGTTCGTGTACCCCTTCTCTTTGAGAGCCTCTAGGCACTTCTTCTTATGGTCCCCTTGAAGCTCGATTATTCCGTCCTTCACCGTTCCACCTGCCGCGCACCTGTTCTTCAGGAACCGAGCAAGCTCTTCCAGGTCTATGTCCGTGGGGTCTATGCCCTCGATTATGGTCACCATCTTGCCATACCTTCTCTTGGCAGTGGTGATCTTTATCTCCTGTTGTTCACGGGCTATGTCCTCACAGACGCACAGTTCCTTAGGTAGTCCACAGACGCTGCAGATCTCTGCCATTAGGCTTCTCCCTCCTCCCTCATGACAGTAAGTATCCTTGCAATATTGGTCCTGAGGGACCTGATCCTTCCAGGGCTAGGTGGTGCACCGCCCATGGCGGCTATCCCTCTCTCCCGCATGAGCTCGTCACGAAGCTCCTTCAATTTGGAAGTACGGTCGACCGGACCCATCCCCCTTATCTCGGGCATCCTGAGCAACGCCACCTTCACTCACCCCCTTTGGATTCGGGTGTCGTTGACCCGGTGTCCGCGGTCGCACCATCTACGCCTTTCGTTCCATCGTCAGGTAGCGGTCCGTCGGGCGAGGGTTCCTGACCGTCCTCCGGTCTGTCTCCCGTCGTCTTCCTTCTCTCATCCCGCTTCTGCTTCCTCTTCGACCTGTGCTTTGCATCATCATCGGTCTGGTCATCACCCTCAGTGGCTTCCATAGCGACCTCGGTCGTCTGGGGCTCACCGGGTTTGACCTCTGCCATGTCAGGGATAAGGTCAGAAGGCAGTTC
>JBFYMY010000040.1:0-4370 GCA_041304645.1 Thermoplasmatales archaeon | reverse complement strand
TCACAGAACCTCCCTGAGGTGTGGTATCCAGTCTCAATATGTCCTCCCTGGTGAGGTTCCCTCCGGTGGCAACGACCCTTATGAAGAAAGGTCCTGGTCCTTCATCGATATCTATGGTCAGGATGACAGTTGAGGTGGGGACGACCTTGGTTTCAGATAACGCAAGACGTAATCCCTCTATGACATCCGGAACTGAGAGCTGGACCTCTTCAAAGAACCCCGATATCGATTGTAATAGCAACCCCACGTTAACCTGAGTCCCCTCCATTGCCGTGATACGGTCCTCATCAAAGGTCAGTATGAAATCCGAAATGGAGCTTTCGGTCACTCTGACCTCGAACCCTATGGCACGGGAGCGTCCGTCGAAAAGGCTGCCAGTTAGGAAGAAGAGATAAGTTCCGGGTTTCAGCCAAGGTTCCGCTGTGATCGTGAAACCTATAGGAATAGGGGTCCCCAGAGGATCGCAGACTGCTACAGTTAGGTCGAGCCTGAGGCCCATGGGCGGTCCGGTAGCATCCAGGACGAAGGGTGTGCCCATGTCCTTATTGGAGAGGAGCTCTACAGCACCTCCTGTCTGACGGTCCGAACCTACCTGCAGTTCGATGGAATGCCTGTCGAAATCCATGGAGCCTCCTTTCCCCTGAACAGAAAAGACGATATCCTTTACGACCGTGGAGACCGTCGTGCTGGCGGTCAATGTGACCGTGACCGCTCCCGGTATGGGAGGAGCTACCATTCGCATCTGGACCATTCCTTCGCCGATGAGATAGTTCTCTGACAGGGAAGCGCCGGTCCCGTGGACCCCCAGGTCGACCCTTCCTTCGAAACCTCCCTTGAGCCTTATGATAAGCGGTAGTGATATGGTCTCGTTGGCCGTCAGGACACATTCGTTGAAGGGTAATATCAGATCAGCCCCGGGCTCATCATGATAGAACATATGGAGCCTTCCATAGAATGACAGGCCCAGGATCTCGTTCCCTTGATGATAGGGGTCCATATCGAATATGCCAGTTCCCATCATAAGGTAATCGTCCCTGTAGACCTCAAGTACCTTGAAAGTGGAATCATGGTATAGAATGGCTATCCTGTAGTTCCAAGTGGCCATCGATATGACCTCGCTTCCATCTATGTTGCCTTTTTCGATCCCGTAGATGGGGGAACCTTCGAAATGGACCCTATCGGTCTGCCACGAACCGTTCATCCGATAGGTCATGTATAGACCACCGGAATAGGTCGTGGAATAGACCTCCGGTCCCTCTATGTTGGGTTCGAGGTCGGCAAACACCAGGTCCATAACATTCGATCCCAATGATGCTATGATCGATCGCTCATATACAGACCCATCCCATGAAATAAGGACTATGTTGCCGTTCTTACCTCCTACGACGACCTCTTCTCCTGATCTTTCGGGTAGTATATCATCTATTATGCATGTATCAAGCGCCGCAGTGTCGTTATAGATGATGGACGTTTTCCATTTTCCATCTATCCGGGAAGAGACAAAGGTCCGGCCAGCATCACCGACAGATATCACATCAAGGCCCGGCAGGGTCCCTGGAAGCTCACCTACTGCCACCTCGTAAAGCCACATTTGCTGGGCGGGCAGCGTGTCCCTGAAAATGGTCTCGTGCCTCCAAGTAGGCCCGTCCTTCCAGATGAGCTCCACCGAATCGTCCATATCGACGGTCACTATCTCATCACCGGGCCTGTCAGGTAGTAGATCGGCCACTGCAATGGAATAAACATTTGCCGGGTCGCTCGGGTTGTCGCCGAATGTCGACCTCCATGCGATCTCGGATTTCCAGGAAAGGTCCGATCCATAGGTGACCGCCACAACACCGTTCCTTGAACAGGTGGCGACCTCCATACCAGGCCTCTCGGGCAATATGTCACCCGATGCCGCTCGGTAAAGGAGGTCGGCCCCCTTGTAAGTTATAGTCCCCTCGAAGTCTAGGGACCCAATGGAGGGACCCGAACGACCGAATGCCAAATTGGATCGATCGACCGCAAGGGAAAGAGGGGCCTGGTCATAAAGAAGAAGTGACAGGATGGTGAACAGCATCAAGGGAGCGATCATGGTCCTGAGGTGTTCCATACCTTTCACCAGAGGGAATTTCATATAACTTAATTTCGGTTAATAATAATAACAATACTTTTGATCCGGTCTAAAAATGGGTTGCTACTTCAGCAGGAAGAATATGTTCCTTGGATATCATGGAGATAGCCTTCCCAAATTTAAAATAGTTCCAGCCTCTAAACTATTATCATCTCTCTGGGGTTGCCAAGATGGTCTATTCAGATGATGAGGATGACAGAGAACTGAGATTGAACGATATCCGGGTCAAGTATCCGGCAAAATTCGCACCCGAAGAAGAGGTTTTTGGACGGATAAAAAGGGGGGACAAGGTCTTCATAGGGACCGGGTGCGGACAGCCTCAGTACCTTATCCGAGCGCTCATGGATTACATAGAGAAGCACCCGAAGGCATTCTTCGATACGGAGGTCTTCCAGGTATGGACATTGGGCATAGCCTCGTATACTGATGAAAGATTCAAGTCGAACTTCAGGCATAACTCGTTCTTCATAGGTAACAATACCAGGGATGCAATAAATTCCGGTCTTGCCGATTATACGCCCATATTCCTATCCGAGGTCCCAGACCTAATATCCCGCGGCCAGGAACACATGGATGTGGCCCTCATCCAGACATCAAGACCGGACCCTCATGGCTATCTGTCGCTCGGTATAAGCGTTGACATAGTGAAGGCAGCGGTCGAGAATGCGGACCTGGTGATAGCACAGGTGAATAAGTTCATGCCCAGGACCCACGGTCATACGTTCATCCATGTTGATGATGTCGATTACATAGTACCATACTACGAACAGCTCCTCAAATACGAACCCACCCTGCCAGACAATATCGCCAATTCCATAGGCAATTATGTATCGAGGATAGTCGAGAACGGAGATACGATCCAGGTCGGTTACGGCAGCATACCGAATGCAATCCTGTCGAACCTGTCCGGTAAGAAGGACCTAGGCCTTCATACGGAGCTGCTGACCGATGGTGTCATCGATCTGATGAAGAAAGGGGTGATAAATAATTCGAAGAAGACCCTTCACAGGGGAAAATCCATTGCATCGTTCTGCATGGGAACGGCACCTACTTACGAATATATTGATGACAATCCCTCTGTTGAGTTCAGGCCCATAGATTATACCAACAATCCCATGATAATCGCCCAGAACAGGAAGATGACGGCCATAAACAGCGTTCTCCAGATCGACCTGACCGGTCAGGCATCAGCGGAATCCATAGGGACGAAGTTTTACAGCGGAATAGGGGGACAGGCCGATTTCATGAGAGGTGCGGTATTCTCGCCCGGGGGTAAGACCATCATAGTCCTTCGCTCCGCCGCTCAGAACGAGAAGGTCTCAAGGATAGTTCCATTTTTACCCATGGGGTCGGGCGTGACCTTGAACAGGGGCGATATCCATTATGTCGTCACCGAGTACGGGATCGCACACATCCATGGGAAGAACATCAGGGAGAGGGCAATGGACCTGATAGCCATCTCCCACCCTAAGTTCAGGAAAGAGCTGATCGAGGAGGCTAAGAAGCTTGGTCTCATCTTCAAGGACCAGGCGTTCATACCGGGGAAGAGAGGGGATTATCCGGAGCACCTGGAAACCTACAGGACAACTCCTGACGGGACAACGATACTTCTCAGACCGGTCAAGATATCGGACGAACCCCTTCTGAAGGATTTCTTCTATTCCTTATCCGACAAATCGATATACAGACGTTTCATTTCGCAGAGGAAGGATATGCCTCATGAGAGGCTCCAGGAGTTCGTTATCATCGACTACACAAAGGAGAAATTGATCCTGGCCGTTGATAAGGATGGAGAGGATGAGGTGGTCGTCGGAGTGTCCCAGTACGGGATCGATGAGTTCACCCATACGGCTGAAGTTGCCTTTGTCGTGAGGGATGACCATCAGGCCAAGGGGATCGGTATGGAAATGCTGAAATACCTGACCACATTAGCCAAGAAAGAAGGTCTCTTGGGCTTCACCGCCGAGGTCCTAATGGAGAACCAACCCATGCTCCACCTCTTCGAAAGGATGGGCTTCGATATCCAGAAGAAGCGTGGTGAGGGCGTATACGAGCTCAAGATGGCCTTCAGAGGGATATGATGGGGATCCAAGGACCAGATATTAGGACGTTGTTCGAACCGGCATCCATCATGGTGGTCGGGGTATCGACGGACCCTACGAAGGTAGGTTACAAGGTCTTCGATAATATCCTATCCGGTGGCTACAAGGGCAAGCTTTTCATGGTCAACTCCAAAGGCGCCGATGTCCTCGGG
>JBFYMY010000039.1:0-5478 GCA_041304645.1 Thermoplasmatales archaeon | reverse complement strand
AAATGGTCCCTACCAAAAGTGCTTTCCTCATATCGGATTCCTCCTCTATTGTCCCCCATTCCCAACGCGCTGCGGACAGCGCAGGGAACTAACTGATTAACTTGAGTATATGAGGTTTTATATTTTATTTTCCTTCCTTTGACGCGTCGGAACAATATTCCGGGAGATTAATTTCGGTGTTTTTCGGGTAGATCGTTCCTCGGGACCTTCGATCCCTTCTTCCTCTTCTTCCTGATGTTCACCCTGGCCGTCCGTTTCTTCTTCAGCGCCCAGTATGTGTCCATCAGGTCCTGGAAGAGCCTTCTCTTGATACCTGGCCTCTTCAGCCTTCCTTCGGCAAGTGCCCTATCGAGCAGCTCCTTTCCCCTCTCCGTCCTTACAAGAGGCGCCCCGAAGGTGATGTCGGAGAGCTCTCCCGCATAATCGCTGCACATCAGGCACCTGGGCCATTTCACGGCACTCTTGACCCTTAAGAGATAACGATATATTGGGAGCTCGAACCTTTTCCATTCCGTTCCAACCTTCACCTCGAACATGATCTTCTTGGAACTTGTCTTGTACGCCCGGAAGGCATTGATGTCCTCCGCTCCGACACCGGTCATCTCCTCGATAATCCTCCCCCACTCCTCTTCATCGACCATGGGAGCCCCGCAGTTCAAACTGATGATGTACCTGACCTTCGATACGAGACCCTTGAGGGCGGGGTCCCCCTCCATCTTCCTTATAGCTTGCACCTGACAGGGCAAACAGACCACTGCCGCTCTCTTCACGGTGGGATCGTCCCTTACCTCGGAAAGCAACGTGAGCACGTCGCTGAAGACATACTTCGACCCGGCAAAGGCCAAAACCTCCTCCCTGTTCCTTGCAAGCTTCCCTTTGCCCATTGAGAGACCTTTTCCATCCGACCAATCCGTAAGCAGCGCGCGATCGATATCGCCCCTCTCCAGGGCACCGATGAGGACGGATGAGACCCTTCCCCCGAAATAGCCCTTCCTGAAGACCTCCCCATCGGAGGCCATCAGATGCTCCCTACCTATGCACCTGCCGTTGAGCGAAAGGAAGGTCCTGCGGCCCTTGCCTCCGAAGAGCTTTCTCTCGAACCCGGCCATGTCGGTCCCCGGTCCCGGACAGACCCTCAGGCACCTCCCGCACCCTATACACTCCCCGACAAGCGAGGGCCCGTTCTTCGTCATCTTTATGACGTTTACGGGGCAAACAGATGCACACCCGCCGCAGCGTGTACAGAGATCTGCGTCAATGACCTCGGTCCTCAGCTCCAGGAAACCCTTACCGGCAAAGGTCCCTGCTTCCCTGTCCGTCATTCCTCGGCTCCCCCGCCGCCGGAGGGCTGAGCGTCTGCAGTGTCAGAGCCAGTCTCCTCGTTGAAGGCCTTGTCCGCTCCTTCCTTCTCCGCCCTTACCTTCTTATCGGCGGTGGACCTCCTCAGGAAGAAGAAGAGTATGAGGAGCGCAGAGAAGACTATCAGTGCTATGCCGACGCCGGCAAGTATGAGCTGCGGGTCGAGTGAAGAGCTCTCATTCCCATCCCCGTCAGCATCCGAGGTGACCGTCACATTGAACTGCAGTAGTACCGAATTCACCCCGTCGGAGACCGTCAATCTTACCAGGTTCTTTCCTAAGCGTTCCGCGGACCCGTTGACGTAGATGCCCCTATCGCCCTTCTGGGTGACCATCGGATCGCTGGAAGTTATGATGAATGGACCCCCTTCCTCGTCCTCTATGGACAGGTCCAGGGACCGGCTCTCGCCAGCCATGAGCGAGATATCATCTATAGGACCCACCACCGGCGGGTCGTTCATCTCAACGACAAGTATCCTAAGGACCAGCTCAGTCCGCCCCCCATGGCCGTCGTCCGCGGTTATGATATGGTCCTCCGTTCCGGCATCAAGATGGCCGGGGGTCCATTCGAACGTGCCGTTCTTCGGGTCAAGCGAGAACGGACTGCCCAGCGATGAGAACGTTATCCCATCGTTCTCCACATCGAACGCCCTTATGACCGCTGAGAAAGGCACATCCTCCAATAGCACCAGCTCCATGTAACCCTCCACCGCATCAAGGAAGATGGGAGGGTCGTTCACCGGGACGACCGTCACCGGGATGCTTATGTGTACAGCTCCGGAGCCGTCATCGACCGTGAGCCCTATGGACGTCTCCCCGTACCAATCCTCAAAGGGTTCGAAACTAATGGAACCGCCGTCCTGTCCGGGCAGGAGCGATGCGGTGAGGTTCTCCGATGACCCAAGCTGTATGGATATCTGAGGCCATGGCGTGTCGGGGTCGTCCATAGCATCCATCATCGGAACGATGGTGATGCCGGGGTCCTCAAGGAGCTGGATGCCCTGGACCATGGTCGGGACCGGGGCCTCATCCACCTCCAGCAGCTGTTTCAGGGGCGGGTCCTCCATGGAAGGCGGAAGGAGGTCCATTGGGTCCAGGCTGAGATATAGCATGCCCGAATGGGAAGGGAAGGTGAACTGGACCGAACCGTTCGCCCACTGGCCAGGACCTATCCTTCCCGCATTGACAAGGGGGACGAGCAGGGTCCCGTTCTCCTGGGGGTCCCCAAGGTAGGCACCAAGGTGCAGGGAACAAGCGGCCATTCCCTCGTTGAGAACGCTGTAGGTAATACTGGACGGCGAACCGGGCCTGGTCTTGACGGAGGGTCTGATGATGCCCGAGCCCTGCTCGAAACGAAGGTAAGGGCCCAGAACGTCCATATTGACCTCGACCACATCGTTCGATACGTCTATCTGGGGCGAGGAAGTACCTACCCTGAAGCGGAATATGATCTGGCCCGGACGACCCTTGATGGTCCACTGATGCTCTATCTGGCCCTTTCCCAGCACCTGACCGAACGCCGCCTGCGGCAGCTGGACCTTGGGTTCGCCCTCGAAGCTCTCCATCTCGACCGACAGAGTGACATCGCTCGCCGCAAGCCCTCCAAGGTTCCTTGCCCTGACCGAGACCGTTATGTTCTCCCCGGCCTCGAAGGAGGATGGCGATATCTCTATATCGGAGGCATATAGCGCCATGTCGGCTATCTCGGGGAGGACTATCACCTTGTAGAAGGAGGGCACCATGTTGTGCCCGGAGAGCGTGAAGTTCAGCAAGGTGGAGTCCTTGAGGTCAAGGTCGGCCTCGACCCAGCCATCCGCATCCCCCTTGACGGTGAGGTATATCTGGGGGGCGTAGAAGGTGACATCCGGGTAGGCTACGGGTCCCATTTCCCTGTCCAGGACCTGGAAACGCACTGTATGCTCCCCGGTGTAGAATGGGGCAGTAAGGGCCCCCTGGAGCATGAACCTCTTCGCTGTGTCCGTATAGATGTCGGTATAGGGGTCTCCCAGCAGTATATAGGCGTATATCATTCCCAGGATGGTCTCCTTGATCATTATGGTCGGAGAGAACCATTCGTCCCTGTAGGTCTCCTTCAGCTTGAAGAGGGTCATTCCCGGCCGTGTCACGCTCTGGTTGAAGAAGAGCTTCCAGAACTGTTCATCGAGATACCAGTTCCCCCAGGACCTGTTCTGCTCCTCGCCCCTGGCCGACGTTCCGGTGGATGAGATGAAGCCTATGAGGCCCCCTGATGGCGAGGTTATGAAGGTCTCAAGGGACTTGTCCTCCCAGTAGCCGGTCTGGAAGAACTTGGCCACATCGCAGGAGGATGCGTACATGAACGGGGTCATGTCCCCGTTTACGAGGGATTCCGCATCGGAGTAGCGTAGGGGCTCGTTCCAATCGTACTCGGTCCCGGACCCTGTGGGCGGACCGTAATCGTTGATGGCATAGGCCTCGTACCTGGCCTGCCCCGCGAAGTTGAGCAACGATGCGCCACTATTCAGCTCGGAGAGAATGTTGTTCCTGTTCAGCGTGTCCCTGCCGTCAGAGGGGACATACTGGCCCCCTGCGAGCTGGGGATAGTCATACAGCGGCCTTTCGACGATGTGTTCCGGCAGGTTCGCCCCGACCTTGCTGCAGACCTTGTAAGCATTGCCCTTGTAGGGTTGGTATTTGTACGTCCCGGTATCAAGGTTGGGAGGTTCCATCAGCGAGCCCCAGTTCAGGAACCGTTTCATCCATGCTCCGACCGGCGGGTTCCTCTCGTACCTGAGGACCTTCTGGACGGAATCCGAGGCCTGGGTCTCGGTAGAGGCCGGCACCCTGCCCACATATATGTCCCAGTCCAGGTCCGCCTCGACGCTGCCGTTCAAGGATAGCTCACCATAGAGATGGTTCCCGTTGTCATCCCAATCGGACCCCAGTCCGGCATAGTAGACATCTGAAGGGTAATAGTTCTCGAAGGGCTGCCCCCGGTCCTGGGCATAGTGCCACAGCTGCCTGGGTGCCAGGTGCTCGGAGTCCCCGAGGATGAGCAGCCACTGGAAGGAGGGATACCTTGAGCGGAGGGCCCGAAGGAACATATGGACCTCCTCCTCGCGGTCAAAACCCTCGTAGACCGCCACTATGTCCTCTATGGCATAGGTCCTTGACGATAGACCGAGCTGCGTCCTGTGGGATGCAAGGGGAAGGGAAGCATTGACGAACTCCCTTGGGCAGATGATGATGTATTCTGGAGGGGTCTCGGGTATATCGATGCTCGGCAGGTAGAAGTTAACCCCATCCACATCGACCCTGGTCGGGACTTCGATATCAACTTCGTCAGGCCTGTCAGGCGCTGCTCCGGTATGAACAGCCATGGTCGGAACGAGAAGGAGCGCGACCAGGAAAAGCGGCAGTATCGGCCCCGCAGGCGGCCTATCGGTCGATGACACCTTCATAGTGCTACACCGGGGCTCCATTGACCCGTTCCCCTCATAGCCTTTTCGGTGACCTGTGCATACATCCCGTGACCGATGGTCTATACCGGGAAGAACGGCTCATCATCATCACCTTCCTTTTCGGGAAGATGCTGGGTGCCCCAGAGCGGGTCGTCCCTGAGATCTGAGCCCTTAGGCAGTTCGTAGACCCAGTATTCGACGGTGTTCTTGGACAGGGGCAGATCGTTGTCTATGTAATGCGCCCTCAATCTGAAGTTCTCCTCCACGAAGGACCTGAAACCCTCCATGTCGTTGAGGTGGTATGAGAGTATGACGACTTCGACCCCGTACGAGATGACGGTCCAGTTGAGCTCGTCATTGGTCAGGTCAGGGTACTGGACGCTTGCCACATTGACGACGTTGGGAGGCACTGGCCTATCGGCGATCGCCGGTATCAACGGGTCGCCCGATATCACGAAATCATCACTGTCCGTTAGGTCCTCAAGGAGCGATGCCACCTGCCTCTGGGCGGACTCGCCCCTCTGTTTGACCATCAGGGAGAACGCCCCGCCGATGACGGCCGCTATGAGCACCATAGTGACCTGGACATAGATCACGGTCCTCCTGAACCTCCTTCTCTGAGCCCTTGTGAGCCTTTTCGAACGGACCCTGTGGACCAGCTCGCTGGCCCTGACAAGGCC
>JBFYMY010000038.1:0-9902 GCA_041304645.1 Thermoplasmatales archaeon | reverse complement strand
TGCTCTCACGGCGTGAGGGACTTCGAGCTGAGGTCAGGGCCAAAGAAGGGACAGAAGGTATTCGTTGACGGTCCGGAGTATGAGACCATAGCCGGTGTCGGCTCCAACTGCGGGATAGTGGATGCGGACCACATAATCGAGATGAACTACTACTGCGACAATTACGGGCTGGACACCATATCCGTAGGGACAGCGACGGCATTTGCGATGGAATGCTTCGAGAGCGGTCTCCTCAACAGGGAGCGGACCGGGGGACTGGACCTGAGGTTCGGCAGCAAGGATGCGGCCCTCGAGCTCGTCCACCAGATGGCCAAGGGGAAAGGTTTCGGGGTGGTCGTGGGTCAGGGGATCAGGGAGATGAAACGCATGTTCCACGAAAGGTTCGGGGCAGATCCGACCTTCATGAACGATATCGGGATGGAGTCCAAGGGGCTCGAGTTCTCGGAATACATGACCAAGGAATCACTTGCGCAGCAGGGCGGCTATGGTCTGACCCTCAAAGGCCCCCAGCATGATGAGGCATGGCTCATATTCCTGGACATGGTGCATAACTTCATGCCCACCTTCGAGCAGAAGGCCGAGGCCCTCCACTGGTTCCCCATGTTCAGGACATGGTTCGGCCTCTGCGGACTGTGCAAGCTCCCGTGGAACGACATAGTCCCGCTCGACAACAAACAGACGAAGGAACCTGCCAAGGTCATGAAGCATGTTAAGTGGTATGCTGAATATTTCACATCGGTCACAGGGCGGAAGGTGGACCCTGACGGCATCATTGCTATGAGCGAGGTCGTCTACAACTTCCAGAGGGTCTTCAACATCCGGATGGGGAAGGGGAGGAGGGAGCATGATACGGTCCCTTACAGGGCCATGGGGCCGGTCACGGAAGCGGAGTACGCATCAAGGAAGGACAGATATGACGGTCAATTGAGGGAGCAGCTCGGACTCGAGCCCGAGAAGATGGACATCAAGGAGAAGATGGCGGCCCTTCGCAAGTACCGTGAGGCCCGTTACGAGAGCCTCAAGGATGCGGTCTATACCAGAAGAGGATGGAACCGGGATGGTGTTCCGACCATAGAAAAGCTGAGGGCGCTGGGTCTCGATGAGCCCGATGTCTTGGAGACCGTCAGACCATATCAATAAGTATCACTAGGACAGTCCTGTCTAGCGTAATAGGGCGACAGTCCATGATCAGGTTGAACGAACTTGAGCTCGCTTACGAAGGTGAGGAGGACATAGCATCGTTCTTGCTCCGGACCGGACATCACAACCCCTTCATGGTCGTCTCCCTGAACGGTGCCTTCCTCAGGAGGAACGACTGGTCCAGATGCATCGTGAAGGACGGTGACATCATAAGGACCATCGACATGATAGCCGGCGGGTAAGACCCATAGGGAACCATGTCCAGAATAGCTAAAATAGGGGTATGGGTAATTTTATTAACCCTTTCGTAAAGTATTTATATAACATATTTCCTCGCCCATTCGGTAGCATTTATAAGCCCATTGGAACGGGGCAGGGGTCTTTCCCATTGGGGCCATGGAATGAGGACCGCCCTGATGAACGGTTGACGGTGGTGAAAATGCCAGAGAGAGTACAGGTCGAAGAGACGACGAAGTGCCCTGAGTGCGGCAGCGAACATGTCATCAGGGACTATGAGAGGGGAGAACTGGTCTGCGGCGAATGCGGGATAGTGATAAATGACCTGCAGATAGACATGGGCCCGGAATGGAGGGCCTTCGACTCGGCCCAGACCGAACAGAGGGCGAGGACTGGCGCCCCCATGACACTTACGATCCACGACAAGGGGCTTTCGACCGAGATAGGGTGGAAGAACAAGGACTCCTACGGTAAGTCCATCCCGACAAGGAACAGGGCCCAGATGTACCGCCTCAGGAAGTGGCAGAGGCGCATCAGGGTCAGCAATGCCACCGAGAGGAACCTAGCCTTCGCCCTTTCCGAGCTGGACCGGATGGCGGCTGGCATCGGGCTTCCCAGGAACGTCAGGGAGACCGCTGCAAGGATATACAGGAACGCGGTGAACAAGAACCTCATAAGGGGCCGGTCGATAGAGGGCGTCGTGGCCTCATCCATCTATGCGGCATGCAGGCAGTGCAACGTCCCGAGGACACTTGACGAGATCGCCTCTGCATCCCGTGTGGGGAGGAAGGAGATAGGCAGGACCTACCGTTTCATGACGAGGGAGCTCGATATGAGGCTCATGCCGACGTCCCCGCAGGACTACATTTCGAGGTTCTGTTCGGAGCTAAAGCTCTCAGGTGAGACCCAGACGAAGACCCTTGAGATCCTGAAGAGGGCCGATGAGATGGAGATCACCTCGGGCAGGGGTCCGACAGGAATGGCGGCCGCAGCGATCTACATAGCATCCATAATGACCAACGAGAGGCGGACACAGAGAGAGGTCGCCGATGTCGCCGGCGTGACAGAGGTCACCATTCGGAACAGATACAAGGAGCTCGCCGACAAGCTAGGGATAGACCTCGAGATTTGAGGGCCTGCCTCAGAACAGTATGATGAAGAGCAATGTGCATAGCGTTATCCCTGCGAACTGGACGACCCAGAAGACGAGTTTCCTTGTCTTGTGCCTGAAGATGAGCATTGCCAGCAGACCTCCGTAGGCCCCGCCGGCCAAGGATAGGATATGAAGGGTCCTTTCCCTTGTTCGGAACCTACCCCTCCTTGCATTCGTCTTGTCCTGATAGAATACCAGGAAAGTCACCACGCTCATGACCACAAGATAGGCAAGGTAGAACTTCGATGGGTCCATGAAAGGGGCCGGTGGCATTGTCCTATGTAGGCCATGGACGGCTAATAATGTTCCTTGCAATTCCTGACCGCTTACTATTATTATGGGACATCCGTTGCTCCATGGTACGGGAGGGTCAGCCATGGACCCATACGAGGTGCTGGGAGTCGCAAGGGATGCGGAGATAACCGATATCAAAAAGGCCTACAAGGACCTGGCCATGAAGCTCCATCCCGACAAGAGCGGGTCGAACCCCAGGGCCCTGGAGCAGATGAAGCTGGTCAACGAGGCCTATGCGGTACTTTCCAACAAGAAGGTCCGGGTGTCCCTAGAAGAGGACACCGACTGGAAGGAGCACTCGACCACTGAGGACAAGGAGAAGGTCTGGGAGGAGTACTCCAAGCAGGTGGAGGATTACTACAGGCAGGTCCAGAAATATCTGGAGGAGCAGTTGAGGGGCATACAGTCGGAGAGGGCAAGGCTCTCGGGGATAGAGCAGGAGCTCCGGAGGAAGGAGGACCAGCTCAGGAAGAGGGAGACCGACCTCGAGGTCCAGCTTCAGACCATCAATCTGGCAAGGGGCCAGGAGGCCAGGCTCAGGGAAAGGGAGGATTTCATCGCGCAGAGGGAGGCGGAACTGGACGAACTGATGAGGTTGATATCCAAGAGCAACTCCATAGCGGTTTCCCTATCACAGGCGTCAAGGACCGTGAGGTCAAAGGGTAGATGAGCTATCATCATTCCTTTTTCGTACCCCTCATTGCCACCATCAAGATACCTGCAAGGACCAGGGGACCTCCCACCAGCGCCCCTATGGATGGTTCCTCTCCTAAGAGAACGAACGCAAGTATGGTGGAGCCTATAGGCTCTCCCAGGAGCGATACCGAAACGAAGGTCGGCGAGACGTACTTCAGCGCCCAATTGTATATCGTATGTCCCAGGAGCATAGGTCCCAAGGCCAATCCCAGGAAGATGAGGTATTCCATGGGATCGACCACCCATAGGTCAGCACCTGTCATAAAGGAGGCAAGGAACAGGAACACCGTGGCAGAACCATAGACGAAGAATGCGTAGGTGGGGAGGGACAGCCTCTTCCTGAAGCTGCTGCCAGCAAGGATGTAAATACCTGCCATCAGGGCGCCTCCAAGGGCAAGGAGGTTACCCACAAGGAGCCTCTGGTCGGATCTGAAGCCCCAGGCCATGATTATGAACGAACCCGTCAAGGAGAGCACTACACCTGCTATGGCAAACTTTCCGAGCCTCTCCTTGAACAGGAGGTATGAGATGAACGCGACGAAAATGGGATGCGTGGTAACCAGTACCACCGAGCTAGCCACCCCGGTGTACTGGAAGGACCAGATCCATAGGGCGAAATGGAGGGCCAGAACGAAGCCGACGGCCACAAGGTAGAGGACGGTCCGGCGGGTCAGCTGGCCGTAATCCCTTTTCAAATGGGTTACGGCAAAAGGCGATAGGAGGACGGTCGATAGGAAAAGCCTCCAGAAAGCGATGGTCACCGGGTGGCTGTCCGAGAGCCGAATGAGCACCGCAGCCGTGGAAACGGCAATAATGGCAAAGAGCACCCAGAACCTGGACAGTTCGGGCCTGAAAGGGTTCAGGCGCTTCGAGGGGACCGCGCTCATCCGTAGGGGAAAGCGGGGTTCCGATTAAATAATTGGTGCATCCTGACCTTGCACGATGGTACCAGCAAATGATGCTACTCCACCATTGGGGATATCACGCAACGGGAAGGTCATCGAACTTGACGTCCCTATCATGGCGGCCCCGATGGCGGGGGCCATCGATCCCCCATACAGGGTCCTTCTTCACAGGTATGGGTGCGCACTGTCGTTCACCGAGATGGTGAACGCAAGGGGTCTTTGCGATGGGTCAACAAGGAGCCTATCCTATATCGAAAGCCCCCCTGCCGTTGGCTATTCGGGAGCCCAGCTCTTCGGCAGCGAGGGGAGGTACTTCTCAAAGGCCGCAGCATTCCTTGAGACCAGGGGATTCGATATTATAGACCTGAACGCTGGGTGCCCCAAGAGGAAGGTCCTTTCGAACGGGGCGGGCGGAGCCCTGCTCAAGGACCCGGCCAGGCTCGTAACCCTGCTGTCGTCGATACTGGACCATGTGAAGGTCCCCGTCGGTGCCAAGCTCAGGTCCGGTTACGATCACTTCGATGGGACAGGTTTCAAAGCCCTCCTCAAGGACATCGAGGGCGCAGGTGCCTCCTATGTCACCATCCACCCCCGCAATGTCTCCCAGGGGTTCAGAGGGACAGCTGATAGAGAGGTCATAGCCCTTGCCTCGGGAACAGTGGACATCCCTGTGATAGCATCTGGCGACGTGAAAGGTCCTGGTGATGTGCTGGACTACCTGAAGAGGGGGGCATCGGGTGTGATGGTGGGCAGGGTGCTTCTCGGAGACCCAACTTGGTTCGTCAGGTGCAGGGCAGCCCTTGTGAACGGGCCTGATATCAGCTTTCCTTCCTCACCTAGCGATATCATCTCGCTCATGGACATTGCCAGGCAGCATATGGAGATATCAATATCGTTCCATGGCGGAGAGAAGGGCGTGAGGTACCTTAGGCCCCATCTCAGCTGGTACCTTGCCCGTTTCAGGGGAAGGTCCCTTTTCAGGGACACTCTCTTCTCTCTCTCCACAAGGGAGGAGGTCCTAGCCTTCCTTGACGAGGTCCAGGAGGCATGGGCCTGCGAACTGCCAGAGCGATAGGGCCTGCAAGGGGCTTTGGAACAAGTTAATTATCCGTAGGGATATCTAGCATATCCCCTGTCCACAGGGACAGGTCCAGAGGTGTCCCCCATGGCAATACCTACCTCGAGAGCTATTACCAACGCTATATTGACCCTCATATTGATAGTCCCGGTCCTTATGGCCGCCCTTATCGTCACTGGCGATGCCGGACGGTCCGGTGAGGACGGTGCACCGGCAAGGTCGGGCGACAGCATATCACAAACGGGGATAATCGTCGATGGCTATCAGACCGATAAGCTCTGGGCAATGGTCTTCGTCCAGAACCAGGAATACATGGAAGCCCACTCGGCCACCCCCGGGGACACACGTTTTTACCGGTTCAGGGAGGTCGCCAATTCCTTCGCCATAAAGCTGGATGGAACGGTCCAGAGCTCGGGACCTGTCAAGAGGTCCCTGGTCGAGCTCTTCACTGCAACGGACTGCGTTTACTGCCCCGGGGCCGAGGAGTCCCTCAACGTGACAGCTAACGATATGCATCCCCAGAACATGACCCTTATAGAATGGCACCGTGCCCTTGAGCCAGGTGCCGACCCCTTCGAAACAGGCTCTTCGGGGAACAGGTTCAACCTCTACAACGTGAGCGGGACCCCAATGGTCATATTCGATGGACAGCTCGGTTTGGTGGGCGGTGCGGCATCCGCTAGACCCCCTCAGTTCGTGTCTGTTTACAACGAGGCCATATCCATAATGAACACCGAGGAACCCATGGTATCCTTCACCGGATCTGGCAAGGTCACGGGAAACAGCCTTGATTTCGATATAGGATTCGAGCAGACAGCTCCCATGCCCAGGGGGTCCTGGTCGTACTCCGTGGTGATCTGCGAGGACCTTCAAAAGCTGCACAAGGAGGCCATGCTGAGGCATACACAGCGTCTTTCATACGGTAAACCGCTTCCGCTCCTTCAGGCAGACCATCCGACCATGGACCTGGACGTTCCAGGGACCTTTGAGGGCATGGACATGCAGAGGGTCAGGGAGAACGTGACCCTGAAATGGACGGCGAGCGACCCCCAGGACGGGAGCTCGGTCCTCATTGATGTTCAGATCAGGGAACCAGGCGAACCGTGGGAGGACATCGCCTCTGACCTCCCCAACACAGGTTCATATGTCTGGGACACGATGTCCCCGAGGTACCCTGATGGTAACTATCAGCTCAGGCTCGTTGCATCGGACGGTGATGGGAACCAGATCAGGAGCTCCGAGATGCCCGAATTCAGGTTGGACAACAAGGACGTTCCGGTGGGGGGTTTAATGTTCCCGCTCGGAGGAGAGTCCCTGTCAGGTCCGCAGCAGGTCAGCTGGACATCTGCGGACGATGAGGACGACCTGCTTCGGGTAAGGGTCTCGATCTCGAACGATACCGGACAGACATGGAAGGTCCTTACCTACGACCCGGACCATGATGATTATGTGGTCGATTCCGGGTCATTCATGCTCAATACCCTGTTCTACGATGACCTCCCATCATATATCCTGGAGATAAAGGTCAAAGACAAAGATGGCATGGGCTTCACCCTCAGGTCGGGCGAGTTCGAGATCTACAACAACGACGCCCCGACCCTGTCGCTCCTGAGGCCGAATGTGAGAGAGCTCTTCAGCGGGAACATCGTCGTATCCTACAGGGCCGAGGACCAGGAGGACGGTCCCGAGGCCCTGAACGGCGTGGTGAAGGTAAGGCGATCGAACGTTCAGAGCGAGATCGTCCTAATGGACAGGCCTCTGAACGAGAGCGCGGACGTTCTTATGTTCCCAACGTCCATCCTGTCCGGGGACGGTGATTACGTCCTGACCTTCAATGTGACCGATTCCAGGGGGCTGAAGGCGACCGACCAGGTCGAGCTCTCCGTTTACGACCCTGATGCGCCTGTTATGACACATCTCAGGGCAAGGGCCAACCTGACCCGGCTCAGGACCCCGTTCATCCCTCTGGAATGGGCCGCGACCGATGCGGACAGGAACGAACAGCTGACCTTTTCCATACACTTCGCCGATGCAGCGTCGTCCGATAACTGGACGCTGATGGTCCCCGATATCAAGGGGACCTCCTACAATCTCTCCATAGAGCCCTGGGTGGAAGGGACCTACTGGCTCAGGGTAGAGGCGAAGGATTCGAGCCCTCAGAGGCTCACAGGGGATATGGTGCTTGGCCCAATAGTCTACGATCCGTTCGACCCGCCCGAGGTCCATTTCCTGTTCCCGGAGCCAGGCTTCATAGGGACCTTGGAGGGGACAGCGGAACTGGACCTGGCCAGGGGGGCTTTCATCAGGACCGTTCGCTGGGAGGGAACGGACAGGGACGGGGACGATCTTACCTACGGCCTTTACTTCAAAGGAAGCTCTGAACAGTCCTGGAGGCCGCTCATCACCCAGACGGGTTCGACCACATACGATTGGAACATGACCACCCTCAAGAACGGCAGCTATCAATTGAGATTGACGGTCCTGGACGATTCCGAGAGGCATATGACCGGGGAAGATGTGGTAGGGCCGTTCACTGTCAGGAACCCGTTCGATGTACCCCTGCCCCCAGTGGACGATGATACCGACCCGGACGATGACCTTCCTGATGAGGACGGCTCGGACGACCTGCTCATGATAGGTCTTATCATAGGCTCGCTTCTCATAGTGATCATCATAACGGCAACGGTGCTCTACATCGTCTTCAGACCGCAGAAGAAGGAATACAAGGTCATGCCCGAAGAGGGCACCCTTGACCTTGAGATACCGGACATCGAGCGGCCTGCTCACAAACCCATGATAGGTTATTCCATGACCCCTCAGGGAGTGGTGATGGAGGAGCTTCCCGCCGCAGCCGCCCCTGCTCAACCAACCCTACAGGCACCCGAGATAGGCGGGCAGCTCCCGCCCCGATCGGTCATGCCCCAGCCCGCTGCAATGCTGTCCGGGAACGTGAGCTGGGAAGAGGTGCCTGAGGGACAACCTCCAAGTCCTGCTGAGGTTCAGGTAACAGAGCCACCTCAGGAAGGGAAAGCCCTTGAACCTGGGCCATCCTCGCCGCAGTGATCATAAGGCCCTGCAGGCTCAAGGCTCTAGAACGAGAGCAGCCAGCCGAAATACTTGTAGAGCCAGAAGTTGTAGAGGAGTATCAGGACCCCGGCCGCCATCATCAGGATGCCGGATACCAGTTTGACCTTGGCAGAGGACCTCAGGGCGTAATTGATGAACGTGCTCGAGCTAGATGCAAGGGTGCTGAACACCACCATCATGGTCCCTATGGTCAATGAATAGATGATGAAGGCCAGGATGCCTCCCAGGAACCCTATGGAGAATCCCATGAGGACCATGAAGATGAAAGGCAGGGCCATGCAGCTCGAAGAGGCCGCCCCGTAGCCGAAACCGTAGGCGAAGAGCCCGCCGGCCCCGCTGTCCTCCGTCCGCTGTCCCCGGACCTTGGATATGGCCCAGACGAACGGTGCCTTGATGAGGTCCATGCCCTTCTCAAGGAAGGCATCCTTGCCCAGGACCGTCAGCAGGCCCAGCAAGAATATGATGACCCCCATGACCGGAAGGAGGAAGATGAGCCAGCTGGATACCAGCGACCCGAAGATGGCGACCGCTATCCCTATCAGGAGGAAGAATGTGATTATGCCCAGGGCGGACAGCGAGCCGGCAAGGAGCGAGGATATCCTCTTCCCCCCCCTATCGTTCTGGGCCTTGATGTAATATGTGAAGTACCCCGGTAGCATAGGGAAAGAGCAGGGCGACAGGAACGTCAGTACGCCCAGGAAGGTCGCGGTCATTCCCAGGGCGAGCACCGAACCTCCCCCTTGGACGATGGTCCGGACCTTGTAGGTCCCATCCTTTGCTGCCTTTATGGCTGAGAGCACGTCGTCCTTGTCAATGAGGCTCACATGGGTATAGGCTATGTCGCCGTTGGGGGCGACTATCACCATCTTGGGGACGCTCAATGCATCGAAATCATCGGCGTAATCGGAGCCTCTGGCGATCGGCCATTCCGCATCGTACTTCGCCATGAAATCGTCGAGCATCCTGTTGGTATCGTCCTTCAGTATGGAGATGCTCAGGAACTCAACATCATCGCCGTAACGCTCCTTTGCCGTCCTGTAGACATCTACGACATCGGGCATTCCCTTGTTGCAGACGCTACAGTCCGCGAACATGAAGTCAAGGACCAGGACCCTGCCGTCGTAGTCCCCTGGGGAATGGGCCTTTCCCTTGGTGTCAGTGACGCTGAAATCGGGGACGGTTGTGGTCGATGGGACCAGAAGTGACCTTGCCGATACTGCAACCAGGACGATGCCGATAGCGATGAAGAGCATCAATGCCCCTTTGTTGGAGAGCAGCTTGAAGATACCGCCCTTGCGGCCTTTGCCAAGGA
>JBFYMY010000037.1:0-8987 GCA_041304645.1 Thermoplasmatales archaeon | reverse complement strand
TCCGATCTATGGGGTTCCTACGATATCGAGAAGACCGTCGTTATTGAGGTCCCCTATGCCTATGCCCGATATCTCGGTCCGCTTTGCATGAGGCGGGGATGATTCGACCCAGTTCGTCCCGGAACCGTCACCGAAGAAGACGTTGACGCCCGAATAAGTGGAGACCACTATGTCGGCGAACCCGTCATCGTCAAGGTCCGCCGCCTCAGCTTCGTTGGAAGAACCAGCATCCCCCGATTCAAGGGGGATCGTATGGAGAAGCGTGAACTTACCGCTCCCCGAGCCCGAATAGATATCCACGCCGTTAACGGGTATATCGTACCACCGGCTGGGTTTGGGTCCGATTATGTCCATGTAACCGTCGCCATTGATGTCGCCAAGACCAAGTGCCCCGTAGTATTCCCCGGACCCCTTGCCCGGCAGTCCCGAACCGAAGGGGGTCCACATATTGGCCCCCGGGGAGAACTCGTAAGCATGGATGCCCTCGGTCCTTGTCCCCATGTCAAGGAAACCGCACCCTCCCATGTAGATCTCGTCCTTGCCGTCAGAGTCCGAATCGAACACCTCGACGGAGCTGAAGGAAGATGGGGACTGGGGGAGGCCTGAGGATAGTTCGTCCCTCCCGGACAATATGACCTCACCCGTTGTCGCTCCTGAGAATAATGAAGATAGCATGACAAGGACAAGACTGAAGGATAGTCCATACCTTAAGCTCATATCGGACCACACAGACCCTGGTCAAACCCTATGGATTATATTAGCGTTGGTCAAAGGACCCAAGGTCCTGGGCCCCTTTGATCAGGGTAAGTCTTTTATATTATGAATATATATTCATAACCGTCCGGAGCTCAAGCTCATCGGTTTGCGGATGGTGGAAGAAATGTCCAGACCCAGGCTCTGCAGGAATATAGAAAGGGAGCCGGGTGTCGTCTATTTCAAACCGAGGGGTATGATGATGTCGGAGCTCGAAGAGGTTCGACTCGGTTTCGATGAACTTGAATCGGTGAAGCTCAAGGACCTGATGGGTCTCGAACAGGAGGATGCAGCATTCAGAATGGGCATCTCCCAACCCACGTTCTGCAGGCTCCTATGTTCTGCCAGGACGAAGATAGCCGAATCCATCGTCAAGGGAAAGGCGCTTAGGATAACCGGTGGCGATTACTGCATAACTGGAAGGACAGATATCTCAGAGGTGAACGAAGATGAAGATAGCCGTTGCAAGCGATGATGAGAGGACCATCTCCCACCATTTCGGAAGGGCCATGGGTTTTGTGGTGTTCGACATTGACACTACCGAAGTGAAGGGTAGATCCTACAGACAGAACAAAGGCAAGCATTCCGGCGAATGCGGGAGCTGCGACCATGGAACCATGATAGGCAACATCTCCGACTGCCAGTATGTGATCTGCTACGGGATGGGCAGGAGGATCTATGATGATCTCGTTCAGGCCAGGATCACACCCATAGTCACTGAAGAGGAAGAGGTTGACAGGGCTTTGGAGCGGTTCATTTCGGGCGCTCTGAAGGATCGGCCAGAGAAGCTCCACGACCATCACTGAGAGGTCAACGCTTCCTCATTATGAAGAACTCGTAACCGGAACGGTCGGAAAATCTATTGTAGAGCTCGATCTCCCTCTCCATGGTACCGAGGAGGGTCATAGCCTTGGTGTTCAGGCAGTATTTGGGCAAGACCTCCTTCAACCTGACCTTCATGGGGTCGTAGAAGTGAACGAACCAATCCTTCTTAGGGACCCTGAAATGCGATAATGGTTCGAACCCGGCGCTCTCTATCCTATGGAGACACCCCGGGATATCGGTGATATCGGGATATTCGTTCTCCCAGAAGGCCTTGACCTCAGGTGGGACCTCTCCCTTGAACAGGACCGCTTCGCTAGCTGCGAGGCAATGACCGACCTTGAGGACCCTGTGACAGGACCTCAAAGCGTTCTCGAATCCCACAGAGTAGAGGGCTCCCTCCGACCAGATGAGGTCGAAGGAATTGTCAGGGAACGTGAGCCTTGACATGTCCATGTTCAATGGTTCGACCCGGTCCCTGAGACCAAGCCTCACTGCTTCGGCGGTCAATCTGTCCAGGAACGGCTGGTGCAGGTCTATCGCTGTTATGTGACCCCCGGAGAGCCTGGCAAGCTCCAGCGTCTGCATTCCCGGACCGCACCCCACATCGAGGACCCGAGGGTGTTCGGGCATATTCTCGATCATCCTGAAGGCCTTTACGGTAGTTGCGTTGCTGCCCGGTCCGCCTCGCGGGAGGTGGTCAAAGACATCGAAGAAATATTCCCACTCATCATCGTCCATAAGACGGTCTCCTTTGGCCCCATATCTTATTTTTTTGACCGCACAAACATGTCGCCTTCTTGTTCTTTTCCCTTTGTGATCCTTCAGAAGGGGTGATATATGTGGTCAGCATAGGATAGTTCTATTGAAACACCTGTTAATGACAATGACTATGTTTATATAAAGCAACTGTCATTATCAATGACAATGGAGCTGTCCATACTGAATCCATGGTGGGATCACGAGAACGCGATCGAGCTCGACAGGCATCTGCGAGAATTGAAGAGGTTTCCCTTTGTCCATATTCCGTCCCTACTGGAAGAGGATTTCAAAAGGGGCAACCTTTACATCATCAGGGGTCCGCGCCAGGTGGGTAAGACCACATTCCTAAAGATGCTCATCCGCAAAAAACTTAAAGACGGTCCCAAGGAGGGGATATTCTACTGGTCGTGCGACGATCTCACCACAAAGGAGGACCTGATAGATCTGATCTTGAAATATGCAGAGTTCTGCCGCATCAAGAACAGCAAACCCCACTTCATCATCCTGGACGAGATCACAGGATTGAACGAGTGGCAGAAGGCGATCAAGTTCGTCATCGACAGCGATATGGTTCCCGATACCTGTTTCATTCTGACGCTTTCCAATGCCCAAGACCTGAAGAAAGGTTCGGAGAGACTTCCAGGACGAAGGGGTGAACAGGGCAGGGACCTGTATCTTTTACCGCTGACCTTCAGGGAATACGTGAAGCTGACCGATCCGGATTGGTTCAACGAACACGAGTTCGAAAGCCCCGAGGAGTTGAGGTACCAGGAGGGGAGATTGAAGGTCTTTTTCGAAAGGTATCTGATAACGGGCGGAATACCTCTGGTGATCAACGAATTTACGAGGCACGGGGAGGTCCCTCTGTACATCTACGACCTCTATTATTCATGGATCGTCGGGGACCTGCTCAAAGAAGGGAAGAACGAGCAGTCGTTCAAGGAGCTTGTAAAAAGCCTTCTGGTCACCTACTCGACACCGGTGAGCTGGGATTCCCTGGCCAAGAGGTCCTCGGTGAGGAGCCATGTCACGGTAGGGTCCTACATCGAGGTCCTATCGAACCTGTTCGTTATAACGGACTGCTACTTTTTCGATATGAACGAAAGGAAGGTCGATTACAGCAAGAACAAGAAGATATATTTTTACGACCCGTTCATCCTCAGGATATTCGAAAACAGGTTCAATATCAAATTGGACAAGGAAAAGATCATCGAGGGTGTCGTAGCATCCCATCTGAAAAGAAGGGATGTGACGAAAGAGGTCCATTATACCAAGTTCAAGAAGGAGACGGATTTCGTCCTGGATGGGAACGGGGTGGAGGTGAAGTATCAGGCAAAGATATCCGACGAAGATTTCCAGAACCGGAGGTTCTTCAAAACATACACTATCCTATCCAAGGACACGTATGAAAGAGATATCCTGCCCGTACATACCTACCTTTTCTCCCTGAAATGAGGTCCTATCTTCGACCCGTCCTCGTAGGGTCCGACCGAATGATGAGGCGGATCGACCTATCCAAATCACATCGGATCAGGTTGAGCAGAGGGATATATGATGTGTCCATTAACCAGTTGGGTGGTCGCCTTAAAAGGTCATTCACAGTCCTTGCTTCATGCTCTTCTCTGATCAACAGAAGCCCTATCCCTACTTCTTTTCAGCTGCTGGACCCTTCCGACTTCGTCATACTCCCTATCCGAAATCCCCGATTTCCGATCCTACAGGTTTCGATCCCCCACCCTCCCGATTAGAAATAGACCTTTGGGGATCGGTTCGATCCCCCTTCGAAACCCCCACTGCATTTCGCTCGCTGGCTCGCTGCATTTACTTCGTTCCACTAACGCGCTTTCTCTTTGTAGGAGGGCGATCGGCCGGAGAGGAGCGAGCCACGATCCGGGGGATCGCTCCTTTCGCATTGAGATGACCGTTGCCCTGTACATTTCCTCCCAGATCTATAGGCAGTCTGATGGTGAAGGTGCTTCCCTTGCCTAGCTCAGACTCGACGTCGATAGTCCCACCATTGCTGTCCACAATAGATTTGGCCAGGGGGAGACCGATGCCAATGCCCGTGTCCTTTGTAGTGAATAGTGGTTCGAATATCTTGTTCAAATTCTCTGCTGGTATACCTGTTCCCGTATCCTTGATGGAAACGGCGATCCACCCTGCTTCGGGAGAGCTCGAAGACACTGAAAGCCTGCCACCGCCCTCCATTGCCTGGATAGCGTTCGTCACGATGTTTCCGAAAAGTATCCCAAGTTCTGAAGGGTCAGATTGGACAGAGGGTATCGTATCGTCCAGGTCGCTGATGACCTCTACCGTTCCCGTCTCTGTGATCATCAGCACATCATTGAGGACCGCATTGACGTTGACCGCCTTCCGGGCGGATCTTATGGGCCTTGTTAGGCTCAGAAGGCTTGAGATGATATTCTCCGAACGAGTGACCTCACTATTGATGATATCGATGGCTTCCCGCACGGAGGCGTTGTATCTTTCTTTGTCCATATCGATAAGGTAGAGGGCGGCTTTCACGGCCCCAAGCGGATTCCGTAACTCGTGGGCAACGCCTCCTGCGAGCCTGCCCAAAGAGGCCATTTTTTCCTGCTGGGCCATATGCTCTCGCACCATTGCGAGCTCTTGTTCCGACGCCTTGCGCTCGGTGATGTCGGTGGCGACCACCGTCGCTGAAACTATCCTCCCCTTCTCCCGATGGAACGATGCGTTCACAAGCGCCCAGATGGTGCGTCCGTCCTTGGTCCGGACCTTGTACTCCACGGCATCGTCGAGTTGCTCCCCGGATTGTCCCCGTTTCATGCGGGATAGGAACAGTAGCCTTCCCTCCTTGTCCATGATGTCCAATGCCTTCAAGGACAGGAGTTCCTCCCGGCCGTAGCCGAGGATGAGGCACATTACGTCGTTGACCTCGGTGAACCTTCCCGTTCTGAAATCGATCTCGTAGATACCCGCCGGCGCATGATGCACCAGCATGCGGTATCGGGTCTCGCTCTCCTCGAGAGCCTCCTGGTGTTGCCGCAGTTCCCGCAGCATGGCGTCCTTAGATTCAATCTCTGTGAGGTCCGTTGCGACGATGCATACGTCGGGCGCGGACGGGGCGGCGGCCTGCGTCCCCATTGGAATTGGACCTGCCGATAGAAGGACCGGGACGGACCTGCCGTCCGATGCGCGCAGGGTCAGCCGCCTCTGCACGGGGGCCGAGCGGGCGGAGGCCAGAAGCAATTCCATCGTACGCCTCTGCGCTTCATCCACGAGCTCCGTGGCCCTATGTCCCAGGATCTTGGCGTCCCCTGTGCCCATGAGATCGTAGAACCGCTTGTTGCAAAAGTGTATCACTCCCTGCCCGTCGACGGTCAGGGCGGCCTCGTTCATCGTCTCGGTTATGATCCTGTAAACGGTCTCCACACCCGTGAGCGAATAGATCCGTTCCCCCTGCGGTCCTGCGATGACCAGTGCATCCACCTCTCCTGAACGGATGGCGTCCAGGGTCATCTCGGCCTCCTCAAGCCTGGCTCGCAACTGCTCGTTCTCTTGCAGGAGCCAGCCTTCGGATCGGGGGTGTTTTTCGTCGGCCATTCGTCATTACCTCATTGCGTCTTCTGTCTGATATCGAGCCCGACCAGGACCTTGTCCGTGTTCGCCATATTGCCGATGAGCTTGCGAAGGGGCAGGGGCAGTTTCTTGATGAGCGTGGGGGCGGCGATTATCTGATCGCCCTGGGCAAGGACGGGGGTCTGGTATATGTCGACGACCTCGAGCTCGTATCTGCCGGCAAGGTTCTGTTCGCATATCTTGGTCACGTTGCGGATGGCCTCCTGCGACCTTGGGGTTATGCCCGCAACGTAGAGTTTCAAAACGTAATGCTCGCTTTCGGGTTCCCGGGCCATCGCCTCCAGGTCCTCCTTGAGCTTTCCTTTCAGGGTCTTCGCCATTCTATCCCCCTCTGCTTTCCGTTCTCTGCCTCAGGTCGAGCCCGATGAGGACCCGCTCCTTGTTGGAAAGGTCCCCGATAATCTTCCTTACTGGTTGGGGGAGCTTGCGCACGAGCGTTGGAACCGCCAATATCTGGTCCCCCCGCGCAAGCTGGGGGTTCTTCAGGATGTCGATGACCTCTATCCGGTATTCGCCTGCGAGGTGCTCTTCGCAGATGCGCTCCAGGTTCGCAAGCGCGGTGACCGCCCGAGGTGTGCGTCCCGCAATGTAGAGCCTGAGCTCCCATTCCTTTTTCTGTGCCGATCCGGGTGCATCCGCCTTGGCCTTTTTATCCTGACCAGTATTCCTTCCAGGCATCAGCGCCCCCCCTTGATGTCTGCTTGCCTATGGGCCGACACCTCTTCCTTGTAATTATTATTGCGCTTCTTTCGTCCCGATTCCTTGCGGGCGTTGTATGCATCCTCGTCCTTTAAGGTGTCGAGCTTAGCCTTCAGGGCGCGCATTTGTGATTCGATCGCGGTCCGCTCCTCCAATATTGCCCGCCCCCTCCGCTCGAACTCCTTCAACTCATTCTCCTCGCTCTCCCTGTCGCGCGCCTCCTGCAGCAGTCGGGCCGCGCCCGTGAGCACCTGGCCGGGTCCGGTGTATACGTCCACCAGGTCCAAGCCCTTGTCGCTGAGTATGAACTCGCGCATCTGGTTCGAGTGCGCCATGCCGCGCGACTTGAGTATGTAGAGCATCCGGTTGCGTTCGTTGTTGGACTCCACAGTGCGCAGGAGCAGCCATGAATCCATGAGCGAGGATATGCCGACATTGGTCATCTCATCGGCCTGATCGCCGGAGGTGAGATCGTTGAAGAGGGCGGTGACGCCCGAGGACTTCAGATAGTCTATAAGCCGGGTGAGCATCGAGCGGACCTGGTCCGTGTCCCCAACGGCTGCAAGGTTGCTCACGGGGTCGAGGACCACCGCATCGGGCTTGAAGTCGCTTACGAGCCTGTGGAGCTTGACCAGATGGGTCTCCAGGCCGTACATCGTCGGCCGGACCGTGTGGAATTGCAGGTCCCCCTTCCTGTGCCATTTGGCGAGGTCGAAGCCTATGGAGCGCATGTTGCGCATGATCTGCTCGGGAGATTCCTCGAAAGAGCAGTAGAGGCATTTGCCGCCTTTCGCGCAGATGCTGTTGGCGAATGCGGACGCTATGCTGGTCTTGCCCGTTCCCGCGGACCCCGACACCAAGATGCTCGATCCCTTGTAATACCCGCCCCCCAGCATCCGGTCCAATCGCGGTATGCCGGACGATACTCGAATGTTCGACACGGAATAGGCGAGCTTCAGTGCGCTTATGGGCAGGACAGACAGACCGTTCTCGTCGATGACGGTCGGGTACTCGCTCATACCGTGGGATGAGCCCCTGTACTTGACTATCCTGAGCCGCCTGGTCGCCACCTGGTTCGCGACCCGGTTATCCAGGAATATCACGCAGTCGCTGATGTATTCCTCAAGGCCATGCCTCGTAAGTCCCACCGACCCCGCAGGGCCTTGCTCGCCAGTGACGATCACGGTCACGTTCTTCTCTTTGAGATAGCGGAACAGCCGCCGGATCTCCGAGCGCAGCACGGTTTCGTTCGGCAGGCTTGAGAAAAGCGATTCCAGCGAGTCTACGACCACCCGCTTCGCCCCCACACCGTCGATCATGCTTCCCATCCGGACGAAGAGCCCCTCGAGGTCGTAGTCCCCCGTCTCCTCTATCTCGGACCTCTCGACGCGGACCTGGTCGATGGCCATCTTCTTGCTTCGGATCAGGTCTTGGATGTCGAAGCCGAGGGAGCCCACGTTCTGGGCCAGCTCGTCGCAGGATTCCTCGAACGACATGAAGACGCCGTTCTCCCCGAATTCCTGCGCCCCCCGCACTAGGAATTCCATGGAGAGCAGGGTCTTGCCAGAACCCGCCCCCCCGCAAACCAGGGTGGTCCGCCCGCGCGGAAGGCCACCCTCAGTGATGTCGTCAAGACCGTTTATGCCGGTAGGACACTTCTCGACGCATCGTATGCCTTTGTTTTTCCCTTTGGAATTTTTCATGTCTCTTTTCCCCCTGTTTGCTATCTCGGTTAGCTCCATTGCGGATCAAGCGACGGGTCGTCCCATGAAATTTGGGGCATATAACCTTTTACGACCGGCGGGGGCCCCTTGCCTGCTCGCATGGCCTGCGGCCCAGTACATACCTTCCCGTTTGGGGGCAGATTAAGGATCGAGGGCCAGAGATGGCGCATCGATTTTATTCCCCTGGAGAACTGGTTGAGGTCCATGGGCTTGGTGATGCAGCATTTCGAGTGGAGATAGGAGGGTCTCAGTATGTCCGCCTCGGCATCGGATACCTTGATCACCTCGACGGGTACGGTCTTCAGCTCTTCGTCCGACTTTATCTCCTCTTCCCCATGGCGACACACGCCATATCTATAACACGCCCTGAGCTCTTACCGATCCCTCGGGATATGACGGAGGCCTAACTTTTTACAGGACCGCTCTTTGCGAAATCGATGACTGCATCCATGTCCAGCGGTTTGTAGAAGACGCAATTGACGCCCTCGTCGAGAGCCTGCTGTACCCTCTCTTCGACTGCGTAGGCCGTGATGATGGCAACTC
This sequence comes from Thermoplasmatales archaeon, assembly GCA_041304645.1. GTDB lineage: Archaea > Thermoplasmatota > Penumbrarchaeia > Penumbrarchaeales > Penumbrarchaeaceae > JALOTP01. Next base: position 63 of record JBFYMY010000037.1, on the reverse strand, counting down.
GGACATTGGGAGATATCTTCTTGATCTCCCGGTATGTGCTGACCCCATCCATTCCGGGCATCT
>JBFYMY010000036.1:0-3095 GCA_041304645.1 Thermoplasmatales archaeon | reverse complement strand
TCAGTAACTGGGTCTGGTCCTGATATGAGCCCAGGACCTCGGCGGATATCAGGTACTTGGAACCCGATTCAGGTGGTCCGATATCTACCATACCTGAACTGTATATGGGCATGTTCCCCTGTAAATCAACCTCCAACGTTTGGTCATCCGATGTTATCGTGAACTTCTCCGAATAGTACTGTCCCATCTCAGAGGTCACCTTGAGATTGAACTCCTGCTGCCATGCGGTCAGAGTGCATGTGCCAGTGTCATCCGTGTAACCCCATATGGATGGGAATGGGACTGTGACTGGTGGGGGACCTTGATAAGGTCCGACATCTACATTCACATTGTTCATCATCCAGTGTGAAAGCAATACCACCCTCGCTCCATCCACAGGGATACCATTTCCGCTACGAACGATAACAGTTAACTTACCCTGGACCTCAGGGCTTCTGTAACGCTCCCCGACATCGACCATCTCCCCGGTCCCCATAGATGCATATATCCCCGAACCTCCTCTGTTCCCCCATCCCCACCAGTATGTCATATCATTGGCGACGACCCCGCCCCCATCGGACCAGTAGTTGTCCCACTGCTGCCAGCCTCCGCAGTAGAACTCGGACCAAGCATGGTCCTCTCCCGGCATATTTATGCCCCTTGCGGGTATAAGAGCACATCTTGCGGCGGCGACTGTGAGGTCCTGGAGCTCACCGCAATTACCGTTATGGGTATGTGCGATCCTGACTGGTTGGTTTGGTCTCTCATCGTCCAAGGATTCCTGTTGATTTAGAGGAAGTGTCGTTTCTACCCATTGCGAGACCTTCTCTATCGCATGGACCTTGTGACCGACGGGATAATTGAACTCCGTCCCGGCATCGTTGAAGCCTGCAGGGTACTCGTATGGCTGAAGGTCCCAGAGCACCTCGACTCCCTTTAACTCGTCTTTGAGGAGCGGGGGAGTGAGATCCTTGGGATAATAGACGTAGCGACCGGTGTAGTCGGAAGGGTATTCTGGTCCTGGCGGGTAGCTGTCATCTGCATGCTCGTAGATGTATTCTCTCCAGAACCTGCCTCCATTCTCCGGCAGCTCCTCACCGCCGCTATCCGGGTCCACGTATGCGACAGGCTCCTCCGTTATCCTTGGATGGACTATACCCCAATAGTAGGCATCCATGGGTATCTCCATCTGCTTGAGAGTACCGCCGGCATCGACCCAGTAGGATGCCGTGGTGTAATAGTCGTCCCCTCCATATTCCTTGAGCGATACATATTCGAGCTCGGAGTCCCTGGAATAGACGTAGTAGGCGTTGTCGTTGAATATGTTGGCAAGACCGTTGTTGTAGAGCATCTCCGGTGGCGTATACGCACAGGCAAATCCTATCTCATCACGATATCTAGCATCGTTGGGGGATATGATGGAATCGAGGTATCTCTCTATCATGCTCTCATTATAGACCATCACCCTTCTATCGAACACAGAGTGATAATCCTCAAGCGTTGATGGTGGGATGACCTTAGATGAAGGGGCCCAGTAGGGAGGGGACATCTGTTCATCATGGTAGTTGATATATTCGGGCAAGAAGGTGTCCCTGGTTCCAAGGACTAGGTCTGGAGATGTGTCACCGTCAAGGTCGAAAGGTGCTGGGGTTATCGGGCCTTGATGGTCTATGTTCTGGAAATAGTTCGGAACGAGATTGAAGGTTCCCATCTGACCTGGTGCATAAGCGAACATCTGCAATGAACCGTCCCCACCACCGACCACAATATCGGTCTGTCTCTCAGAATTGTTTGTCTGTCCAGGCCAAGACCTCGGTGCAGAATAGTTCAGGGTCTGCATCAGGTTCATCATCTTACCTTCTCCGAAAACACCTGTAAAGGCATTACCATTCTCATAATAGGCAATAGCCACGTTCCACATATTGACCCTGCCGTTCCTGCAACCTATCAGAAGGTCAAGTTCATAACCATCGATCCCGATACGATACAGCTCATATGATTTGTAATACCAGATGACCGTTGGAGAGAGATGGTCCTCGTTGATTGAACCAGCATTGACACTCAATGCAATCTCCTGCCATCTTCCATATTCGACCGCGGGATTCCTAAGGAAATGAAGGAACTCAGTCTGGTCCCCATAGATGATATCCCCATAGGGGTCACCATCTATGCTGCATATCTCAGGACTGATCCAGTTCGTTCCGTCCGGAGAAATGACGTCCGGACATACAAATCCGCCCTGAACGAGCACAGGATACCCCGGTCCACCGACGTTCTTGTAGAAGTACAATGAACCATCGAGCCCCACTACCATGTCCTCGTCCCCATCCCCGTCAAGGTCCCCGAATGTAGGTATGAAATTGAACCTGAAGGGGTCATTCGGTGATGATGCCCTGACGACGGACAGGTCATAGGACCCCGCCTTGAGCATGTTCCTGACGAAATCGTCCCTCATCCAATCCGGTAGAAGGTCCGCTGCCTGTCCCAGTTTGCCGTAAGTGAACTCAGATGGACCAATGTAACCCTCGAGATAAGGTTCCGAACCGTTCGGGAGGACAAGCCGTGTCTCTCCCCCCGGCGGCACCTCGATGACCCTGTCCAGCACCAGCTCTGCTGCGGAACTGTCCTGTCTGGTATCCTCTGGGTGAATTGGGTCTGTTACCACCTCGGCTGGAGCATCATAGAGGGGTGGTACCAGCATCAGCATCGCTGCAATGACCATGATGGCCGATCTTACCTTCATCTCGGGTCCCGTGCTCTGTATCCATTTCTTATGTAATGATATTATCTATGGAGAGAGTGCAGGAACCGTTCCCTTTCGGAACCCTTTGAAATCCCTTGGGACCTCAGAAATTGGATAGGGCCTGCAGCAATCATTATATATACCTAATAAAAAAATAAAGAACGTTACTGCTGCCCTTTTATACCATGGTCTTTGTTTATTTTTACCGGGGTTAAGAGAGAGGCGGATTGCAATGTGATAGCTCCTCGCTCTCGGCTTCAAACCTACCTCGAAGGGCCGGTCCGACCGGCCCGCATTTTCTTGTCTGGTATCACCTAACATGTTCTGGTCATGATGTTCCCTTAAATATCTCCAAGGTCATCAGATCGGAAGA
>JBFYMY010000035.1:0-7971 GCA_041304645.1 Thermoplasmatales archaeon | reverse complement strand
AGATGCGATAGTAAAAAAGCTGTTAGTCAAATCCTGGTACAGCTAATTTCCCATTCTTGTTGAGCTCTAAAAAGGTCAAATGGCGAGGTTAGGTTATACGAACAAAGGAAAGGACCCGGATCGATGGCGTGAACCTTCGATGAACCGCTGGGTCACCCGGTCCCTTCGGTAAGGCTCAATCATTGAGCAGTTCCTTGAGCCGTGCGTTCACCACTTTCCAGTTCAAGATGTTCCAAAAGTTCTCGACGAACTTCCCGCGGTCGTTCTTATAATCGAGGTAATAGGCGTGCTCCCATACATCCAGGACCATTAGCAGCCGGTAGTGCGGGAAGACATTGTTGTTGTGCTTCTCTATCTGCATGAGCAGCAATCGTCCGGTGCCCTTGCACCGGGTCAATGCGGCCCATCCGGAGCCTTCGACGCTGTTCGCGGCCTTCGTGAACTCGGCCTTGAACCGGTCGAAGCTTCCGAACTCCTTGTCGATCTCGGCGGCCAGCACACCGGTCGGTTTGTCCCCTGAGCTCCCGTAGGGTCTCAGATTCTCCCAGAACAGGTTGTGGAGGACCAGGCCGCCCTCGTGGAATGATAGCTCTTTCAGGATGGCCTTCTGGTCGAGTTCGGCGTTCTCCTTGCGGGCTTTGTCCAGCTTTTCGAGTATGGCGTTCGCCCCATTCACGTACGCCTGGTGATGCTTGGTGTGGTGGAGCTTTAGCTGCTCCTCGGAAATTGCGGGGGCAAGGGCTCCATACTCGTACTCCAACTTCTGCAACTGGTAGAACCTGGGCTTATCCATTTCATCATCTCCATTTATCGGTCGGAATGGTCAAAATTTCCATCCCTCTTTATAGCTATTTCAAGATCTATCGCAAATTATATGAAAATCCGTTTGAGACAAACGTAAGAAAGATCTATTCGAATGGTGCGGTCGGGAATATCATGATCCCGGTCCGTTCGAGATGGTATCCTAAATGCCCGTGAGGAAGTTCAGGTGCCTGCCCGAACATATCGGCTTTATCCCAGATGGCAATAGGAGGTGGGCCGTTGCGCACGGGCTATCGAAGGAAGAGGGCTATTTGGCGTGTCTGGCCACGGCCTTTCAATTTTGGATCATTTTAAGAGATATCGGTGGGCGAGCCTAAGGTCGATCCCCTCGGGGACGAAAGTGGGATCGATCGAAACGAGTTCTGCCGGGATGTTCATCCTCGTTCTGTAATACTCGATATGAGAGATCTCCCTTCTCAAGACATTCTCTACATCGATGATACCATCCCAATAAGAGACCACGTCTTCGAGCACGTCCCTTGATGTCTTGGATGAACATTATCCCCATAACTATATCGTAATTTGCCCAATGCATTGGGCAATTTCATCAATATTTGCCCATTCCATTGGGCAATCTGCATCATAGTAGCCTTCTATAGTGCAGCGAGGGGGTTTGGGTCTAATAGAGTAGGACCATACTATCAACAGATAATATTACTAATCCAGAAGACATACCGTTCATCCTCGAGGTCCAGTAGCTTAACTTCTATATTCTGGCCTGGGTGGAGTTCGAGGCCTGTGAAGATCGCGACCTCTCCTTTCCCCGTCGTGACGGAGGTCGTATTGAGCTGGATATCGTTTCCAGAAACCTTGTAATCCGACCAGCGGACAGATCCCTTAAGGACCTTCAATAGTATGGTATCCGTATCCGGGTCCGCAGTGCAAAATAATTGTGGAGAATCAATAGGAAAGCTTGTCTCTCTGGTTAATTCAGTGATATAAAAGACTACACCGGCGATCGTGCATATGATCACTATGAAAAGGACCACTGACAGGACCAGGGTCCGTCTTGAAATGGACTCTTTCGGTTCCATGTTAGTATCCCGCCAGAAATCGTCAATTACTACCCTCTTCAGTCCCCTCTCCATCCTCCGGTCCGGCAACTGCTTCCTTCTGTTTCTCTTCGACCTCTCCAGGTCGAGCCCTCTCGTTCTGCTTATCGCCATCCGAAGGCCTTGTTTCGTCCTCGAAGCTCTCTATGGTCGCTTTCGCAACGGTCCTTATCCTCTCCAGTGCCTTCTCCTTCACGTGGCCCTTGACCTTGCTCTTCGTCACCGAATCTATCCCGAACACCTCGGAGAAGCGGTGCGTGGTCGATAATACCTTGGTGGGCCCCTCCTTCCTTGCCCTGACGAGACCGAGCGTTATCAGCTCCTGGACATGATCGTAGACCTTGACCCCGTACATCTCCACCAGCATCGACTGCTTCACGGGCTGATGATATGCGATGAGCGCCGCGGTCTTCAGGAGCTTGGAGGAGACCTCGGGGGATGCGAGCGTGCTCACCCCCTCGACGAACTCGCCCTTCAATCGGAGGACGAACTTGGTCCCGGCCTTTGCCACCTCGAGCGCCGTAGGCCTGGTGGAATAGGCCTGAATGAGCTTCTTGAGGTAGAGCTGGACCATTGCAGGTTCTATGCCGGTCGCATCGGAGAGCCCCTCGGCATCCACTGCCTTCCCCGCAGAGAACAGGGCCGCTTCGAGTAGGAGCATGGGGTCCGGACCATTATTGGCGGGAGGGATTGCTTCGTCGGTCAAGGTATCCCCTCATGTGTTCCAATTCCCAGGGATAGGGCGTTCCTCGACAATGAGCTCGACTGGCTTATGGACCCTCACCTCTCCGGCCTTCGCTTTCTCGAGGTTATCATCAAGCTCCCCGTACTCGAGGCCTTCCTTGCCCTTACCTATGTTCTTGACCATTATCTCCCCGCGGGGGAACTGCCTCTGCCAAAGGAGGACCCGCTCCATCTTGGCAAGGTAGAGGAGGGATATGAGCGTCGAACCTATATCGAGCTCGAAACCCTCCTCGATCTGCGAGAACGGTATGGGATGGCCGTTGAACTGGTTGATCCTCTGCCAGGTGAGCGTCATGTCCTGTTCGAGGTCCTCCGTATAGACCTTGTCGTTTATGTTACGCCTGTTCTCCTTCTCCAGCTTCTGTCTTGTCTCCAACCTCTGCTGCCGCTCCGTTCTCAGGGTCTCCATCTCGCCCTCGACGTCCTCGAGGGCGTTGAGCAGGTCCAGCAGAGTGACTGGCCTGTCCCCCTTGTGCAGGAGGGTTTCGCTGAGCATGGGTTGGCCCGGGCCGAGGATGGACCTGGTCACGGCGAATGTCTCGTCATCCTCCATCCATGCCCCGAAGGTATCATCGTCCCGGAACTCCTCCTCCGTCGGGAGCTCGGCCTTCTTGAGCGTGTTCTCCGACTTCTTGTTGTGGACCGTGTATGCCATTCTGATGAGCTTGCCCACCACCATGAGGTCCAGCCTTTCAAGGGCGGCGAACCTCTTCATGAAGAGCTTGCAGAACCTCACCAGGTCCACGTCCCAGGGGTCAAGGAACTCCTCGGTCGCAAGCTCCAGGACCATCGCTATGGACCTGCTGTAGGGGTCCTTGATGGTGACGTGGACACCTTCTTTGAGCCCCTTCAGGATATCTATGTACCTCTCTAGCCGCTGATAGAGCACCTCGTCCTTGTCATCGATGAGCGACCTGTGGAAGACAAGGTGGCTGAAGACCTCCTCCTCAACATCCAGGGTGAGCTGCCTGTGTGGGGTGGCATCCGTGCTCATAGGGCACCCCCATCGGTGGACGGTGCCTTGACGGTCATCCCATCCCCTTTCTCGTACGCCTCGACCTCGCTCAGGTCCACCTTGCCGACCATCACCGACTCTCCCTTCTGGAGCGTGACACCGTATAGGTGATGGGCCTCTTTTAAACTTATCTTGCGGAGCGATATCAGGACGAACTGGGCGAAGATGGCGTTCTGCTTGACCATCCTTGCGACTATCTCGGCATTGATGGCGTCCAGGTTCTGGTCTATCTCATCAAGAAGGTAGAACGGCGACGGGTCATAGGCCTGGACGGCGAATATGAACGCCATGGAGGTGAGCGACTTCTCCCCTCCGGACAGGGCTCCCAGGCGGGTCATCCTCTTCCCCGGCGGCCTTGCGTGGATGACAAGGCCTCCAGAGAGCGGGTCCTCGGGAACCTCCAGCTCGAAGAACGCCTCGCCCCCGCCGGATATGGTCCCGTATATCATGCGGAAGTTCTTGTCTATGGCCTCGTAAACGTGCAGGAACTCCGTCCTTCTCTTCTCATTGATGGAGGAGATCAGCTTCTCGAGCTCCTCCTTCTCCTTCTCCAGCGCCTTGAGCTCGGTATCTATCTCCGAACGCTTCCTGTCCATCTCCTCGTACTCCTCGAGGGCCTTCAGGTTGACGTTCCCCGCGTTCTCGAGGATGGTCTCGAGCTCCCTCACTTTCTTCTGGAGGTCCCTCTCGGTGGGGTATGGCCTCTCCAGGAGCACCACGTCCTTGAAGGCCTGGAGCTCCCTCATCACATCGGAGAGCTTCTCCTCGGCCGTCCTGATGTTCGTCCTCTGGGTGATTATCACCTGGTCCTGGACCATGATATCGCTGCGCGCCCTCTCCCTCTGCGAGAGGACCCTCTCGTTCTTCCTGGTGAGCTCGTTCAACCTCTCGTAGAGCCCCTTGGTCCTCTCGTCTATGCGCATTATCACGGTCTCGAGGGCCCTCCACTCGGTCTCGAACCGCTCATGCCTGGACCTGGCCTCCTCCATCTCCTTCTTCGCTGCCAGGACGGCGGCATCGATCTCTCCAAGGCGCCCCTCTAGCTCCTGGGTCCTTCCCCTGAAGAGCTCCTGCTGCGACCGTGAAGCATCCCTTAACCCCGTCTGCTCCAGTTTCTTCAAGGAGAGGGCGTCCAGCCTGTCCCTGAGCTCCTTCAACCTCTCCCTCATGGACCTGGGCGTCGCTTTTTCCAGGGCCCCCTGGAGCGAATCGCGTTCCTCCGTCGCCTTCCTCAATCCCACCTCCATGGAAGCGCACTCGGCCTCAAGCCCGGTGATGGCTGCAACCGTGCCGTCGATCTCGGCAAGGAGGGCCGCTCTCTCGCCTTTCTTCTCCGAAAGCGACGTTCCGGACGAGTCCAGGCCTTCCCTGGTCCTCTTCAAACGGGACTCGCTCTCCTCACGCTCGGAGTTGAGCTTGCGTATCTCCATCTCAAGGGTCGTCGCCCGCTCCCTTGCCTCGTTCAGCTCAGAGGTCAGCTGCTCCGATTCGGCCATGAGCCCCTGCAGCTTGTGGGATATGCCCTCGAGCTCCTTCCTTGACCTCTTCCCGAAACCGGAACCCTCCTTCCTGTCGGCCACGGACCCGCCGGTGATGTCGCCCCCAGCCCCTGCCAGCTCGCCCTGGGCGGTGACGATCCTGACACCGCCCATGAGCCTCCTCAGGGCGGTCAGGTCATCGACGACCACCGTGTCACCGAAGACCCAGTTGAAAGCACCGCTGTACCTTGCATCGAACTTCACAAGGTCCACGGCCAACCCTATGACGTGAGGATCGTCCTTGATCATGAGCGCCTTTGCGCCAGGACGCTTCGAGGATACCTTGTTCAGAGGAAGGAAGGTCGCCCTACCCCTCCTCTTGCGTTTGAGCCTCTCTATGCAGTTCGCGGCGACCTCATCGTCCTCCACGATCACGGCGGATATCCTCCCTCCTGCCGCGACCTCCAGGGCGAGCGAGTATTCCTCGGGGACGTTGCCCAGCTCGCCTATGGTCCCGATTATGCCCTTGATCTCACCCATGTCCCTGGCGGTGAGCACCTCGTCCACCGCCATGCCCACTCCCTTGGAGAGCTTCTCGTTGGCCTCGAGCTCGAGCTTCATCTGGGTATAGGTCCTGTTCAGGACAGTGATCTCACGGTCCAGCTCCTTCATCCTGGACCCAAGCTCCTTCTCGGCCGCCCGTGATTGCATGAACTGGCCCTGGAGGGCCTTGACCCTTTCCTCGGGCGACTGGCCGCTCGATTCCTTGAGCCTTTGGGCAAGGTCCTTGACCTCGTACTCCAGGGTCGATATGAGCTGGTCCAGGTCCGCTTGGGCGGTCCTCTTTGCCTCGACAGAGGCCCTGGCCCGGTCCAGTTCGATGAGCTTTTCTCCCCTTGCATCCCTTACTGTCTCCACCCTCTTGGATGCTTGGGCCAGCTCCCTTCTGAGGTCGAGGATGTCAGAGTCGCTCCGCTCCAGTTCCTTCTCCATCCCATCGATGGCGGTCCTGCAGGAACCTATCTCCTCCACCACCATCGCTATCTCTCCGGACGCCTTCTCCTCATCCTTGGCCAAGGATGAGGATTTCCTCTTGATGTCCTTGATCTCATGCTGCCGTGAACCCTTCTCGGTCTCGAGCTCCACCATCGCTTCCTGGGCCGATGCCATGACGTCCTTGGCCCTGAGCATCTCGAGCTTGGCCGTGTCCATCTTCTCCTTGAGCCTCCGCCCCTCCTCCCCTGTGATATCATCTATCTCCTTACCGACCCTGGTCGATTCCTCCTCGTTCCTCTGTCTCTCCCCCTCCAGGACCTCCATCTCCTGCCTGAGCTCTATCTTCCTCCTCTCCGAGTCCGAGATTGCCTTCTGGTACCCCTCCAGCTCGCCCTCTATGGACGTCCTCTGGACCGTGAGGAGGGTCGCCTTCGCTTTGCTTATCTGCACCTGGGCATCCCGATACTTCTCCGCCTCCTCCTTCTCCTTCTTGAGCTCACGGAGCCGTCCTTTGATGAAATCGAGCGACCAGCCTATCCTCTCCATGTTCTCCATGGTGGACTGTTTCTTCTGGAGGGAGGCCCTTATCTCCTCATCGTAACGCCTTATACCGGCTATCTCGTCTATCTCCTCCCTCACCTTCTGGGGGGTCTTGCCTATGAACTCGTTTATCTGCCCCTGAAGGACGATATTGTAGCCTTCGGCGGAAAGGTGGGCATGCACCAGTATGTTCTCGAACTCCGATTGGGACGATGACCTTCCGTTGACGTAGAAGTAAGAGAGGGTGTTGTTCGGGTCCGTTGCAGATATCCTTAGGACCCGTCTTAGGGATACCTCGTCGGAATCGACCGGTATCATCCTGTCGGTGTTATCGAATATAAGTGTGACCCTGCACTCCCTGGCAGCCTTGAAGTTGTCGTTCCCGTGGAATATGAGGTCGGAGAGCTTTTTTGCCCTTACCATCTTTGAGCTCCTCGGACCCAGGACGAAGAGGATGGCATCGGCTATATTGGACTTGCCTGAACCGTTGGGTCCGGTGACCCCCGTGAAACCCTTGTAAAAGGGGACCGTGACCTTCTTCCGGAAGGTCTTGAAGTTCTCCATCTGGACCTCTTTCAGGTGCATGTGCCGATCACCGAAATCCAATAGACCCAGCGCTCATAGCTCTCTGATGTCCGTTCCCAGAGCGAGACCCCATCCCGATCATGCTCAAGGTTCCGTATTGCATTTGGGAATATATAAATAACCTATGGTCATGGGCCTTTTTGGGCCTTCAGGGGGGGTCCACGGGGTCTGAGGCCCCTTCAACGAAAACATTTAATTCCCTGACGCAGGGTTCCTATCACATGGTCCGGCCGGGGCTTACCGCATTGATGACGGTCCTATTCCTGACCCCTTTGCTCGCAGGGTCCTTGACCGCTACGGGGGCCGTCCATCATTACAACGAAAAGGCCCTGCCCGAACTGTCAATGGACCTGGATAAGGTCCTCGGAAGGGGCGACAGCGAGCTGGACCTGATAGTCCGGTTCCATGATACCCCGTCCGGAAGTGAATTGTCTTGGCTCGGTTCTCAGGGGTTCAAGGTCAAAAGGACCCTTTCGACCATAGATGCTGTCTCGATCATAGGCCCCAGAGATGCATTTGATGCCCTCTCCTCTCGTAAGAGAATAGCATACATAGAGAACAACGACCCTGTCATATCGGACATGGAGATGGGGACGAACGTCATAAACGCGACACAGGTCTGGGCCTCTCTGAGGGATACTCCATTGGGATTATTGGGGCCCATAGACGGCAGCGGGGTCACGGTGGCCGTCGTCGATACCGGGATAGATGCTGGCCACCCCGACCTGGATTACGGGTC
>JBFYMY010000034.1:0-10760 GCA_041304645.1 Thermoplasmatales archaeon | reverse complement strand
TCTTCCGATCTTCGGATATCAGCCTGCCCATCCCGACGGTGTGAGCGATGGCTACATCGAGGACCTGGTCGTACTGCCCGAGCACAGGGGAAAAGGAATAGGGGCTCTCATGGTCAATGAGCTCGTCAGTACAGGCCTGAAGATGGGATTGGTCTGGATCGGGCTGATAGCCGAGGAGGGGGCCGAGGAGTTCTATGCAGACCAGGGGTTCGCTCCCTTTCCTGGGAGACCGATGCTCTACAAGGGGGAAAGACCCCCATGATATCCTTGAAGGACCTCACACCGGTGACGATCGAAGATATCAAGGATATCAGGTCCCATTACCGGAGATACCCGCCCGAGCACTCCGATTATCTCCCCGGGACCATGCTATCATGGGCGCATTACATGTCCTATTCCAAAGCATGGGTCAAGGGTTCCCTTGTGATAATGACCGAGCACGATGACGTCAGGTTGCTCAGACCCCCTGTCGGCCCTCCCGACCCGGACCTCATAGATTCTGTCATTTCGCTTTCAAGGGAGCTAAGGCTCGACCTTGATCTTTCCATGGTCGGCAAGGGCACCCTCCCGTGGGTCAGGGAGGCTAGACCTGAGCTCACTTTCGCTCCCCACAGGGACTATTTCGAGTACGTATATCTCTCATCGGCGCTCTCCGACCTGCCGGGGAAGAGATACTTGAACGTAAGGAACTACCTGAACAAGTTCCGGCGTGAGAACGAGCATTCGGTGGAGAGGATGGATGCCGGAAATATGGAAGAGGTCAAGGAGTTCCTCATCAGATGGTGCATCAAGAAAGGGTGCAAGGAGGAGGCATTCCTGCTCCACGAACGGGAGGCTAACCATTTTGCCCTTCACCACATGGAGGAGCTTGGTATGGAGGGGCTCCTCGTCCGGGTTCGCGGCAGGGTCGAGGCCTTCTCCCTCTTCGAGGAGATGACCGAGGACATGGCGGTCATCCATTACGAGAAAGCGGACCAGGACCTGACCGGCCTCTATCAGGCCATAAACCACGCTGCGGCCAGCCATCTGAGGGGAAGGTACACTTACATCAACAGGGAATCGGACATGGGGATAGAGGGCCTGAGGAACGTCAAGGAGAGGTACGGTCCCGACCATATGCTCGAGGTCCATGATGCCCGTTTCTGAGGAATCTTCAATCCTCCCAGACCGCTCCCGATCCCTTCATCCTCCGAGAGAGAAGGAACAGGACAGCTATGACCGCCAGCGAGAGCAGGATGATCCCTATGGCGGCGATCGCCAGGGCCGGAAGGCCCTTATCTTCGCTTCCATCCCCATCTTCCGGCGGCAGGGGACCGCCTCCCCTGCTCAGTGTCCGGAGCTGGAGGGTATAGGAGGCCGATCTGCCGCCTCCGTCCATGGTCCAGAGCGTGATGAGATAGAATTCCGCAGTGAAGTTCCTGGCCCAGACAGGCCCGGAGAATAGGAGCGTCCCGTTGATGGACCATTCATAGGTAATGTCCGTGCCGTCGGGGTCATACGAGCCGGAGGCATCGAGCACCATCATGTCATCCTGATAGGCCTTCACCTCCTCATCCTCCTGCCAGATGGTCCCGTTCACCTTGAGGACCACGACCGGTGAGCGGTCATGCACCACGATAGTGACGGAGTCCGTACTCCAAAGCTCGCCATCGGAGACATTGAGGGCTACGGTCCATATACCGCCATCCAGCTTCAGGGTCAGAGCGTCAATGGATGAAATACGAGCCCCGTTGATGGTCCAGTTGAAGGATATGGGGCTCCCTTCGGGGTCAAAGGTGCCCTCTGAAGCCATCCGGATATCATCGGAGACGTAGAAGCTGTCCCCGTCCCCAGGCGAGCTTATGACAGTCACTGGCGGCCTGTTCGCGGGAGGTCCGGTGGATATCATCTCGATGCTCACTGTGGTCTCCCTCGCGGACCTTCCGTCGGAGACGGAGAGCGTTATCGTATGTGAGCCCTCGGAAAGCAGGACCGTGTCTTCCATCAGGGCGCTGAGGTGACCGTCCCTGGAGCTGGACCAATCATAGGTGAGACCGTCACCGTCTATATCGAAGGTACCGTTGGCGGAGAGAATGAGGGGTTCCCCTGCAGGATGGACCGTCCAGGGACGGGGGTACCTGATGTATGGTACGGGTGGGTTGTTGAGCGGTATCACGGTGAAGGTCACGGTTGCACTGGAACCCAGCTGGAACGGGTCCAGGACCGTCAGGGTCACATTGTGCGTCCCGGTCGTGAAGGCCCTTTCGAAACCCGGTTCGAAAGAGAGGGGCTCCATGCTGCTTTCCTCCGACCAGCTGTATCCGAGCGGGTCCTGGTCCGGGTCGTATGAGCCGTTGGATAGGAACCTTATCAATTCACCCTGCTGGAAGACCGAACCGTTCAAGGGGGACGATATTGCTGCTACTGGGGGGTGGTTCGGCCTCTCAATAACGATATCGACATAGGCCTTGGAGACTATTCCAGTATCGTTCCATGCAAGGAACGTGATGTTGTGGTCCCCCTCCTCCAAACTGGCATGGAAGCTCTGGGAATCTGAAAGCGGCTCGATGTCCTGGTCCGTGGACCAGATATACCTCATATCCTCGAGGTAGGGTCCGGGAGGTTCGACCATGCCCGAGAAGAAGAGGACCTCTTCGGTAGAGTATGTCCCGGGCACTGGGCTCAATATCCTTGCAGTTGGCACCGGCATTAGGACCTCGACCTTCAGGGAGGCTGCGGTCCGCGTCATAGGCAAGGACAGACCTGAGACCACCATGGTCCAATCCCTGCCTTGTCCTAGCGTCACTGTTCCGGTCGTGTTCCTTGTGAGAGTGAGGACCGATCCGGGTCTGAACCGGGCCCCGGACCTGTAAAGGGATAGGTTCTCCTCATCAAGGAAGTACATGGTCAATGAGGTCCGGTCCGGGTATGACCTCCAGTGGTCCACACCGTAGTTCATCGGGTCGGTCCATGCCTCTGTGAGCTGGATGATATCCTCCAGGGTCACCCTGAAAGCAATGTCACTGCCCTCTTTTGGTGGTTCGAAGAGGTCCACATTCAGAGGCATCCTCTGTGTCAATGTCGCATTGAACTCGATGGTCTGGCCTGGAGGGGTGACCGGAAACGCCAGGGCCAGGGGGTCGGTCTCGTTCCCGAAGAGGCCTATGGGGCTCAGGACCTGAAGGAAGTAGGCCCGCCCCGAGCCTACGACGAAGGTGGTCTCCCCCCTTACGTCCGTAAGGTTACCTATGAGGGGTATTATGAACGGATCGTTGACCATGGACTGTGATGTCAACCTCACCATGGCGCCGTCGACAGGGAGCCCCTGTGCGTCCTTGACCCTTACCCTTAGCGTTGTGGTGGTCGTGTAGATCGGCGTGGCGCTGAACTGTGACATGTCGCCGTTGAAGCTCGTGAAGACGGAGACCGAACCCGGGGCTCCCTCCGCCATAGGGTCGTCGATATGTCCGCTGTAGGCCTGCCACTGGTGCCACCCCCGCTCGTAGAACTCGTTCCAGGCATGCATTCCTTCGAAGGTTATTGTAACGACCGCAGGTATCAGGGCGGTCTTTGCTGCGGCTACCAGGACCTCCGCGTTCTCGCCGCAGAGGCCGAAGTGCTGCTTGTAGAGGGATACGGGTTGGTGGTCCCTCCTCATCCCGTCCTCGTAACGGAACGTCATGCAGCTGTTGGCCCAGAAGGTTACAGCGCCTACCGCCCCGTTCCCTTCCATCTGGTTCTTTGTCCCGTTCCAGAGCGTCGTCTGGTCATGCAGGAGGTTTCTCAGGACCGGATAGCCAGGGTCGTCAGCTGTGTAGAGGAAGCTCCTCCAGAATGCTCCGTCATCCTCTATGGTCTTCCTGTACGTGGTGAGGTCGATATATGACGGGGTCTCGAGCTCGCTCCGGGGCATCACGAGATACCAGTAGTAGATCTCCTCGGGAAGGGTGATGTTGCCCGTCGGTGTCCTGTAAACAACGGTGGAATGCTGGCCGTCAGATCTCTGCACATCGATTATATCGGCATAAGAGACATCTTCGGATACCACATACATCATATGGACGTTCTCAAGGAACAGCCTCTCGATGGTCCAGTATGAGTTCAGGAAATAGACCGGGAGGAAGGCTATCATGAATGCGAGCTCATCGATGTATCTGCTATCGATCGAGACGTTCGTAAGTAGGCCTATGTACCTGTTGATGTAGTAACGGTTCAGCTCGTGAAATCTCCATGAGAGGGTGAGGTTGAGCCATTGGGGAGCCCTGTCTATGGCCGCTCTGACGGTGGAATTGTGGGCAAGGTAGGGGTCGAGCGAACCGGTCCTGTCGAAACTGTTGTCAGCTGGGTCATAGTCCAGCTGAAGGTCGGTTGTCGAGTTCAATGCGAACTCGAACCTCTCCTCAAGGACCTCGTTCCATTCGAACCTGCTCCCGGTATGGATGTAGGACCTTTCCTGAGGTCCTAACCCTTCTATCTGGTCGGAGCGGACCACCCCCGAAGAACCTTGGACCAGGAGGATATGGAGCGCTGTGCTCATAATCAAGATGAGCATGATGGACGAGCATAGGGCCTTGTTCCGTGATATGGACATTCTTACCACCTGATGGTCAAGCCATCCTCTGCCCTCAGAGTCGGCCTTTACCTATTTAATTGAGCTGGAATGCTTTTTCAATATATGTAAAAGTATCACTTGGAAGGACGTGTTCATGAACTGCAATCGGCGCATTCAACCTTGGAGCAGACCCTGTTGTCCCCCTTCCATTTCAAAGCCCACCCCTTTAGGGACCTTATGACCGGCATGAAATCCTTCCCCATATCCGTGAGCTCGTAATCGGTCCTGATGGGCACCCTGGAGGCATCTACCGTCTTGGCTATCATCCCGGCCTTCTCGAGCTCCCTCAATCTTTCCGAGAGCATTTTGGGTGAGATGTCGAAAAGCCCTGATTTGAGCTCCGTGTATCGCTTTTTCCCCCCACCGCCCCTGTGGAGCTCCAGTAGGATCAGTAGCGTCCACCTCTTAGATATGAGGTCGACGGTATTATATATCGTACAGTCACTGTTCAATGCAACCACTTAGTTACCACTTAGAAACCTTTCACTATTTATATAATAGTATAATATGGGTATCACGTATAAAAAAGGAACAAGGGTGAAGAACATGTTCTGCAACCAATGCCAGGAAACGCTGAAGAACAAAGGGTGCACGGAGAAGTGTGTCTGCGGCAAGAACGGAGAGGTGTCCGATCTGCAGGACCTCCTCATCCACATGCAGAGGGGGATCTCATACTACCAGATGAGGCTCAGGGCCCAGGGCAAAGCAGATGATGAGGCTGATTTGCTCGTCATGGAGAACCTGTTCTCCACGATAACGAACACCAACTTCGACAGGGCCAAGATGTTCGATTTCATCAGGACATCCATCAAGAAACGGGACGAGCTCAGAGGAAATTGCCAGGAGCTCAAGATAGATATAGGTAAGGACCTGCCCGACTACGCCACCTGGGAGTTCACCACTGAAGAGGCCGCTCTGACAAAGGCCAAAGATGCTGGACATCTCACATACTTTGATGAGGACAGACGGGCCCTCTACCTCTTCGTCCTCTATTCCCTGAAGGGCATGACCGCTTACCTCCATCATGCACTGGCGCTCGGTTTCAAGGACCCATCGATCTCGGCCTTCATCAATGAGGCCCTCCTCGCGACCTGGGACAGGAACAGCTCACTGGACCAGCTCCTGGAATGGACCATGAGGACCGGAGAGTACGGCGTAAGGACCATGGAGCTCCTTGACAGGGCCAATACGCATACCTACGGCGTTCCGACCCCCGTCAAGGTGAACCTTGGCGTGAGGGACAGGCCCGGGATACTGATATCCGGCCACGACCTCAAGGACCTCCACGAACTGCTCGAACAGACCAAGGGGTCCGGGGTGGACATCTACACCCATGGTGAGATGCTCCCTGCCACTTACTATCCGTTCTTCAAGAAGTATGACAATCTGGTCGGGAACTACGGCAGCTCCTGGTGGAGGCAGCTCATAGACTTCGACACCTTCAACGGACCGGTCCTCCTGACCTCCAACTGCCTTGTTCCCCCCCTTGATAAGTACAAGGAGAGGGTCTATACGACCGGGGTCGTCGGGTTCGATGGGATCAAGCACATACCCGACAGGAAGCAAGGAGGTGTCAAGGACTTCTCCCTGATCATCGAACATGCAAAGAAGTGCCCCTCCCCGAAGCAGCTCGAGAGCGGGGAGCTCGTCGGAGGCTTCAACCATGTGACGCTATGGGAGCTCCGCGAGAAGATACTGGATGCTGTGAAAGCTGGAAAGATAAAGAAGTTCATAGTTATGGCAGGGTGCGACGGCAGGCACAAGACCAGGGAGTACTATACCAACTTCGCCAAGGCGCTCCCGAAGGATGCCGTCATCCTCACGGCCGGCTGTGCGAAGTACCGGTACAACAAGGATGTGAAGGACGACATAGACGGCATCCCAAGGGTCATAGATGCGGGCCAGTGCAATGATTCCTATTCGCTCGCCCTGTTCGCTTTGAAGCTCTCGAAGGAGCTCGGGGTGGACGTGAACCAGCTCCCTATCGTGTTCAATGTCGCCTGGTACGAGCAGAAGGCCGAACTTATCCTTCTGGCTTTGCTCTATCTCGGTTTCAAGAACATGAGGATAGGTCCCACGATGCCTGCGTTCGTGACACCTAACGTCGCAAAGGTGCTCATCGATAAGTTCGGAATAGGATTGAACACCACGGTGGAAGCTGACATGAAGATATTGGTCGGATGATATCAGCGGATGTCATCACCTTTCTTGATGAAGGTTCCCTTCCTGTACTCGTCGAAGGCCTGCTCCAGCTCCTTCTGGGTGTTCATCACTATAGGGCCATACCACGCTACCGGTTCCTTTATCGGCCTGCCCGAAGCGTAGAGGAACCTGAACCTCTCGTCCCCCGACGAAAGTTCTATGCTGTCCCCTTCCCCCAGGAGGACCAGGTCCTCGGCACCGACCTCTTTGGCCCCAACATTTCCCTTGCCTGAGAGCACATAGATGAAAGCGCTCCTGCCCTCTGCCTCGGTGAGCAGGTACTTGACCCCCCTATCCATGGAAACGTCCATGTAGGTCGGGTCTACAGATACATCGTCTATGGGGCCTTTGACCCCGCCGAAGCTCCCGCAGACCAATCTTGCCCTTACACCTTTTTGGAGCTCCACTTCGGGGATCCCGTCAGACTTGACCTCCCTGTACTTGGGGTCGGTCATCTTCTGAGATGCTGGGAGGTTCACCCAGAGCTGTGTCCCCCACAGATGATGGTCATGTCCTTTGGGCATCTCCTGATGGATTATCCCGCTGCCAGCGGTCATCCACTGGATGTCCCCGGGGCTTATGCTTCCCTTATTCCCTAAACTGTCCCCATGGTCCACCCGCCCCTCTATCATGTACGTGACCGTCTCTATTCCCCTGTGGGGGTGCCATGGGAACCCTGCTTTGAACTCGGCAGGGTTGGAGGAGTGAAAATCATCAAGGAGCAGGAAAGGGTCGTAGGAAGAGGTATCCTTGAAACCGAAGGCCCTCTTGAGGTGGACCCCCGCCCCCTCTATGGTCGGAACGCTCTTTACGACCTTCTTGACCGGTCTATGCTTGGGCATGAGGATTATCATTGAGCTCAGGGATAGAAATAACTTGAGGTTGAATATTTAAAGGGAGCCTACAGAGCTTACCTTCGAATGCCCTTCCTAACGACCCTTACAAGCTCCTCGGGCCGATGACAGGTCACAGAATAGGTCCTGCCTCCTTTCGTAACGATCCTCACACCTTCCTTGGAGTTCGAGATATAGCCTATGGAGCCGTCGGAGCCGGACCTCCACCCCCAACCCATGAAATCACGGACAGCATGGACCTCCATAGCCTGGATGGACCTGATATCAGAGAAGAGAAGCGTTCTTCCGATAGGACCGTAATAGAACCATACTGTCGTACCATCGGCTCCAATATCGAGCTTCCAGAAGAAGAGGAGTGCAAGGGATGATAGGAGCACAAAAGGCAGCATGATGAGGATGAGGACAATGTCCATCAGAACGAAGGAAACGGCTAGTATGAAAATGTTCATGGGGACAATGATCCAGATGAGGAGGTTCATCCTTACCGAATCATGGTATTCCAACCTGCCAATCCTTCCTGACATCCTGCTCATACTGGTCCTTATGGGAGGGGTCCGCTCGGACCTATGCATCCTGATAAAGGGTATGTTGATGACGATGATCAGGGGGACGATACCTATGATGGAAACTACCATGACGGCAATGCCCAGGACTGTCTCCAGGGAAGGGAATACGAAGAGCAGTCCGATCATGAGGAAGACCGCTGATAGATAGACGATGACCGCACCCCAACGTATACGGTTCCATTCGGTCAGCTCTTTCATACGTATCGAATACTGATCGTTCTTCTGCTATTCAGCGGTTTGGATGCACTGGGCATATATGGTGGAGGTTGCAACGGTGGTGAACAGGGATTCTAATGGACAATAGGAGAATGTACTTTCCTTCGGCGAGGACGGACCGGCGGTCATTGACGTCCATCTTCCTTGGGCTTAGGCATATTCCTCCATTCATTCATGAGGAGGTGTCATTGGTATGAACGGAGGTCCTTCAAGGTCCTAACCGATCATGGTCGAAATGCTATGCTGATTTAGTCTATTCCAAATAAAATAATAATACTAACCCCATCATAGAGGGTTGGGGAAGTCAAATGAAGCCCATAGGACCATTGATGATCGAACACAGGCTGATCGAGAGAATGGTGAACCTTCTGAAGAATGAGCTTACAAATATTGGTTCATCACGAGAACCCAATTTAGAACTCATACTCCAGGGGATCGATTTCTTCAGGACCTATGCTGACCGGACCCACCATGGCAAAGAAGAGGACATCCTATTCAGAGAGCTAGCGAAAAAGGAGATGGGGGATGAGCTGAGAAGGACGATGGATAAGCTCTTCGATGATCATACGCTCGGCCGCGAACATGTCAGAAAGCTCCAGGAAGCCTCCCTCTTGTACAGGTCGGGGAAGAGTGGATCGATAGGTGAGATCATGGAGCACCTCGAATTCCTTGTCGATTTCTACCCTAAGCACATTGAGCTCGAGGATGCCCATTTCTTCTATCCCTGTCAGGAACTGTTCTCGAGGGAAGAGAGCGATAATATGCTTAAGGAGTTCTGGGAGTTCGACAGGAAGATGGTCCATGAGAAGTATGGACAGATCGTAACCGACCTTGAGGGACTGGCCGCTAAGGGAAAATGAAAGAGCCACCAGAGGGACTATTATCATTTTACGGGTAATTTTTTTTAAGCTATAAGGATGGGGGTATTTCCCATACCGGAAAGAACACAGTAAGTATGACCAATCATTATTCTGCTACGATTGCCGGTAATCCGACATAAGAGTTAAATAGTCATATCAGACCAGATTTTTAAAAAGAGCCCTACAGAACCGACTTATTTGTTCTATGCCATCTGCCTTTAGCGTTAATTCAGAACATACACCTGTTGGAGGACCGAAAATGAACGGAAATGATAGGAAGACCAATGAACAGTTTTTTGCGGTTTCGATGGTAATAGGACTCGTGGCTACAGGAACGATCCTCTTTTTCCCATCCGATAATACATTTACGGTGGATGCAGCCCTTTCACCAAGTAAGGACTCCTATGGCTATATGTGGATAGATAACCACATGCCAGACCCACGGGTGGAGTTTGACTGGATCGAATGTGCCAATAATCCAAAGGCCACCTATCTGAAAGATATTCAAGGGTCCTACTATTACTACGCAACCTGCTGGCAGGAATACAAACTACCATTCTCCTTTCCCTTCTATGGCGAGACCTATGACTCCATCCGGGTGGCTGGTGCTGGTTATATCGACGTGGACGGATGGCAATATAGTACTCCTGGGTATTATTACCTGTACCAACTCCCATATTCCTCTTACGAGAACGGTGTTATAGCAGCCTGGGGAGGTTATGCGGGGGCATATCAAACCCCGGGTGATTTCAAAGTATTCGCACTTGAAGGTCAGACCTATGGTGAGAAATGGGTCTGCATCGAATGGTACAAAGCTTACTGTTATTTCTCCTATACAGACCCCACTTACCAGGTAACCTTCGAAGCTATAATCTACGAATCTGGACTCATCAAACTCCAGTACTTCGATGCTGATACCGCCTATGCGTCCTATAACAACGGTATGTATTGTGTTGCAGGGATAGAGAACCATGATGGGTCAGTTGGACTTCAGTATTCTGGATATAATGATGCGAACCTGATAACTGGTCTTGCGGTCATGATAGGTAGGGAACTCGGAAAGATCGAGGATGTTGAGGTCGATGTAGATCCTGGTGGAGCAATCAATTCACTCTACAGGGATTACGCGATAACAGTTGAATGTTCCCACCCGATAAATAACGACTTCCTTAGGGTGGTGGTAGCCAATTTCAACGGAGGTTTGGCCGAACTACTCTATATCCAATCTCCAGACGGTTCGTTCTACTTCACCAAGAACGATCCTAACGGTTACATCCAGCAGAACGCCCTTCTGTCAAGCAAGGAGGTGACCCCACAGGGAACCGTCAAGATACGTTTCTCGTTCTCGCCGACGTTCGCATATCCTTTTACAACGTTCCAGACGGTGACCATCAAGGTCCTGGGGGCTGGCATAATGCCCTCAAGTCTGATCATACCGGATCTGTTCTACGTCGAGAACAAGCTGATGACC
>JBFYMY010000033.1:0-7250 GCA_041304645.1 Thermoplasmatales archaeon | reverse complement strand
CAGGAAGGTCTGGGCAACTCCGCCCTCTACGATATCGTACAAGACAGCGGGCCCGGCATCGTCTCTCCCACATTACCATTGAGCGCGCTCGATCCGAACTGGACCGACGAGCTTGACATGGCCGACCATACCACCCTGACCAGGTTCATGGTCCACTGCCTGTCCAATCACACCGCTGACAGGAAGGCACTGATCATATGGGACCATGGCTCTGGCTGGTACGTTCGGGGGGAGTCCGAGGTCCCCACAGCATCCAGAGGGTTCGCCCTTGATACGGGCTCGGGCTACAGTCAGATGTACCTGGACGATCTGAGGACAGCACTGCAGGATGCAGAGCTGGAGCTGGGAACGTTCCAGATGGACCTCATAGCGTTCGACACATGCTTCATGGGGATGGTGGAGGTCCTCTATCAGGTCGCTCCATGGTTCGATATTGGGGTCGGTTCCCCGGACGAAGAGCCTTTCTACGGATACAATTACACCTTCATATCATCCCTGACATCCACTCTGTCACCGAAGGACCTGGGGTCAGAGATGGTAAGGTCCTTCAGGGAGGAGTATTCCAACACCTCTTACACCTATCCTGCCATAGGGGTGGTCGATCTGAAGGTCCTGAGGGGCCCTTTCAGCCAAAGGCTCGACGGGCTCTCTCTGGAGCTCAAAGAGAGGATGTACTATCTGGAGAAGGTCCGGGGAGGTCTGTTCAACAGCGTCGTCTCAAGGACCGAATCCGTTGGTAGCGAGAACCTGGACCTGGGCGACATGCTTGAGGGCCTGGCACTTTCCGGCCTAGGCGGGAACGTCACCTCCGCCGCCCTCGCCTGCTCGGCACTCTACCCGGAGCTTGTACTGTATAAGTGGACCAAAGAGGACGGGCGCAACCCGCAGGGCACCGGTCTTTGCATATACTTTCCCTACAAGTCGCTCCTCTACAAGTCCATCTACGACGGAACGAGCGGTTTCCTGGACCTAACGATGGACACCGGGTGGGACGAGCTCATCAGGGAATATCAGAGACCCTTGGAGAGGGTACGCTTGGAGCTCGAACCCGTCGCTCTCGATACGGACGGACTGAAGGACGACCTTTCCGTAAGGGCCCTTGACCCATTGTCAGACCTTGCCCCCATCCCTGGTGCATATGTTCATCTGGACAATGTGTACAGAGGCCGCACCAACGGTCAGGGTCTGTTCCAGGCAAGGGACCTATCCTCCGGGACATATCTGGTGGAGGTCTATAATGGGACGCATGTCGGGATAGGGTCCATAAGGATCATGAACAGGGCCCCCGTACCCATCGTGGAACCTGCAGAGCTCTCAACGACCGAGGGGGTTCCCCTACAACTTGACGCCTCTTCCTCCTTCGATCCTGACGGGGACACGCTCCAGTTCCAGTGGGACATGGACGCTTCGGACGGATCGGACGATGAGGATTCCACTGAGGTCATGGTGACCTTCCCGGCAAGTGCAGAGGGGTCCTATCCAGTATCGCTTTCGGTATCCGATGGTCTGGAATGGGTCAGGTCATCCTTCAACGTTACCGTTCTGAACGGTCCTCCCGTGGCCAAGATAACGGCGCCGTCAGAGGTTTACGAGGATGAGGTATTCGATCTATCCGCTGCAAGCTCGTACGATCATCCGACCGATATGGACACGCTCGAGTATCGCTTCATCATCGAAGGCGCTCCTCTTAACGATTGGGGGTCCGAGAACGTAAAGGTCTGTTCCATACCTCGTTCGGGCTATTACACCATAACCCTTGAGGTCAGGGATGCATCTGGCGCCAACTCCAATGATTCCTCGGTCATCAGGGTGAGGAACCTGGCCCCCGTTCCCGTCATCAGCGGGCCCGCCTTGGCCGATGAGGACGAAACCCTCAATTTCTCGGCCGCCGGCTCCAATGACACCCTATCGGACCAAAAGGTCCTGACCTTTGGATGGAGGCTGGACGGTGAGAGCAGTTTCGATAGGCCGGGACCACTCCTGAGCGTGAACTTTTCCGAGGCCGGTGAGCATACGGTCTGGGTGAGGGTCACGGACGATGACGGCGCGGCAGCGGAAGGAAGCGTTATGGTCCAGGTCCGGAACAGGCATCCAAAGGCGGTCCTCAGAACACCCTCTACGGTGATAGAGGACGAACCGTTGGAACTGGATGCCAGGTCGTCCTGGGACACTCCCAGCGACAGACCGCTCCTGAACTTCTCATGGGACATATCAAACGATGGTTCATGGGACCTTTTCGGGCCGGTGGTGGTCACCGTTCTTTCGGTCCAGGGAGGATACGACATCACTCTCAGAGTGACAGATGATGACGGTGCGGTATCACAGGCAGTTGGAAGGGTGAATGTCCTCAACAGGGCCCCCGCACCTAATATCAGCTTGCCTGGTGCCATAGATGAGGATGAGCTCTTGGTCATCACATCGATAGGACCCTGGGACACCCGTTCCGACGATGGGGCCCTTTCATGTTCATGGTGGGTCGATGGGACCAAGGTAGGTTCCGAAAGGTCACCTCCCCGAATAGCTTTCACGACCGTGGGGGAGCACAATGTACTCGTCGAGGCCATTGACGACCAAGGAGCATTCGGTAGGATGGAACGGAAGGTCCTTGTGAGGAACCCCCCGCCCATAGCAGATATTGCTGGTTTAAGGACCCGGGTCAGGGAAGGTCAGAGACTGTATCTGTCGGGGGCGGGTTCCGTGGATACTCCATCGGACCAGGGCAATCTGACCTACCGATGGTTCATGGATGGGAAGCTCATAGAGGAGATCGGACCCAACGTCACCCTGGGTCCTTTCAAGGTCGGTACGTCAAGTATCGCTCTGAGGGTCACGGACGATGAGGGTGCATGGAACGAGGTAAATGCTTCCCTGGAGGTCTATGGAAGGTCCCGTTTCGGACGGCTCTTGGAGAAAGCGCTATCCCCACAGGCGTTGGTGGCGGGACTGGTCCTGCTGATGGTCGTCCTTGGACTCGGAACGGTCCTGGCCAGGAGGGTAAGGGACCTGCCGACCCCCGTTGACGAGGTCCCTGAACAGGAGGTGGGAGCGAGCCCATTGGGTCCTGCTGACGGCAAGGAAGGTCCTGTTCCGGGTGAGATAGGTAAAGGGCCCGAACCTCCCGCAGCAATGGCCGGACCTTCAATGGAGGAGGTCATTTCCAGCAATGTCACTCCGCTCGAGGTCCCCCCCATCCCTTCAGATGCTTTCGGGATGGATATGCCACCACCCCCAGAGACGGAGGGGCTCGAAATGCCCGATATGTCCATGGATGCCGTCATACCAAATGATATAGGTTCGAAGGTTGATACCTGAATCGATGGCCCGAACGTCAGGTTTTGGTCCTGTCAAGAGCTATGCAACTACATTACTGTCCGCAATTGTACTATTGGCACCCCTCCCGACCGCACTGATGTGTCCAGGACATGAGGTTCGATCATCATTGGCAACGAGGGATGGACCCATCAGGTTCTCCAACGTTTCAGTGGAGGCCGGTCTATCTGCCTTGAACGGTAACTTCTTCAGCTGGGGTGATGTCGATGATGACGGCCATCAGGACCTCCTCATAGACGGAAAGAGGCTCATGAGGAACAAAGGCCCTCCGGATTTCGGGTTCGAGGAGATAACAGCACAGCCCATGCTGCAGAGCCGTACGAACTCGGGCGTGCTTGCAGACATGGACAATGACGGATGGCTCGACATCTTTTGCGGCGGAGGTTTCCTGTCGAGCGACCATCCGACGGTCCCCGATGTGCTCTGGAGGAACTTGGGGGGCGGACGCTTCGAGGATGTGACAGAAGCATACGGGGGATTGTCGGACACATACCCTACCGCCGCCGCCGGCTGGTCGGACCTTGACAGGAACGGGTTCGTTGACCTCTATATGGTGAACTACGAGAACGGCACC
This sequence comes from Thermoplasmatales archaeon, assembly GCA_041304645.1. Taxonomy (GTDB): domain Archaea; phylum Thermoplasmatota; class Penumbrarchaeia; order Penumbrarchaeales; family Penumbrarchaeaceae; genus JALOTP01. Next base: position 3,346 of record JBFYMY010000033.1, on the reverse strand, counting down.
TACCAGGGCTATGCCGACCATCTGTGGTCCAACACGGACGGAAGGTCGTTCGTCAACAGGTCTGACATGGTCCAGCTGAACGGGACGATCCCTCCTTACCAGGGCAGGGGTGTTTCATGGGCCGATCTGGACAACGATGGCTGGCAGGATGCATACGTCTCCAACTACAGGATAATGAGGAACTTCCTGTTCAGGAACGAAAAGGGCCGTTCGTTCACCGAGTCGGCCCAAGAGCTGGGGATAGAGGGACATGCGAGCACCCATCCCGTTACCAGGGACGGACCATATTACGGCCATTCGGTCGGCTCGAGCTGGGGCGACCTGGACAATGACGGGGACCTTGACCTGTGGGTCACCAACCTTGCGCACAAGGACCCGTGGAGAGGTCCCATATGCGATGATTCCTACCTCTTCGAGAACCTTGGGCCCGACCAGGGCTTCAGGTTCAGGGACCGGAGGGAAGGCAGCGGAATAGAGCAGAAGACCATCCCGGGGTCGATGGGAGGCGGGGATGAGCTGATGGTATCGAGCTCATTTGCGGATTACGACAATGACGGTGACCTTGACCTTTTCATACCGCAGATCTACGGTGATGTGAGCTATGCATATTCCCTTCTTTACCGGAACGACGGCGGTCTGACGTTCACAGAGGTCGGTCAAGAGGCAGGTGTACGGGTCTGGAACACCTACGGTTCGGCATGGTGCGATTACAACGAGGACGGTTGGGTGGACCTCATCACAGGTGGAGGGGTCTGGGACCAGAACGCTTCATCGGCCAGTGGTTACATGGTCCATCTCTTCAGGAACGAAGGGGCATCTACAACATCCGAGAACGATTGGCTCGAGGTCTTTCTTGAGGGAAGGAGCTCGAATCGGGCCGCCATAGGGGCCAGGGTCACGGCAAAGGTCGATACCGATGGTGATGGTTCTTTTGACAGGTCGGTCCTCCGTGAAGTGCAGGGAGGTCAGGGAGCTCACGGCCAGCAGGACTCAATGGTGCTGCATTTCGGGCTTGGTGAGGTTCGGGGTGCGGTGGACCTGGAGGTCATATGGCCCCTGGGCAGGACCAGTATGCTCCGAGATATAGAGAGGAACAGAGATGTCCATATCATCGAACCGGAGGACGATGTGTCGATCGCCATGGTGTTCGGGCCTCCGACCGCTGTAAGCGAAGGGGTATTGGCTCCTCTCGACATCACTAACGGATGCGACCATCCCATGGATGACATCGAACTCTTCATCACCATGTACCTGAACGATAGCTCGATCGTGACCGAAGCGGTCCTCGAAAGTGCCCTTGGCCCAGGAGAGGCCGTCCGATTATCGGTGCTCATGGAAGGTGCCGTTTGGGAGGAGGGTTGCGTCCTAACAGCAGAGGTCATGAGGTCCTTCCCACCAGTGACGGTAGGCTCCCGTGCGGAGCTTCCTTTCACGATCCCTGCATCTGACCAGAATATAGCGCCGGTCGCATCCCTGAACGGTCCAGAAAGCGCCTATGCAGGAGATACCGTCACTTTCTCGGGCGCGCTCTCCTTCGATCAGGACGGGAGGGTCGCAAGGTTCGTTCTCGACGCCGGTGACGGCTCGCCCGAGGTCGAGAGGGACGTTCCCGACATCGATCATATCTACCTGGACGAGGGGAGCTTTCTTGCATCTCTGGTGGTTGTCGATGATAGGGGTATGAGGAGCGAGGGTCCTTCCTATCACAGGATCACTATAGAGGAAAGGAACCTCGTGGGGCCGACGGCCAGGATCGTGAGGGTGTCCCCTCGGACCGCTCATCTGGGGAATGAGGTCGTTTTCGAAGGCAGGGGGAGCTCTGGGGGAGCATCAAGTATCGCTTCCTATTCATGGCTGTCCTCCCTGGACGGTCCGCTCTCGAACGAGCGCTCCTTCGCCACCCGATCTTTGAGCAGAGGGAACCACACCATCAGCTTCACTGTCACAGATTCGAACGGACTGTCCTCGGAACCTGATACTGCCTTTGTTAGCATCTTGGAAGAGGGCCCCCCATATCTTTTCATCACGATCGAGTACCCCGTTGACGGATCCGTCATCAAGGACGATCTGAAAGCGAGAGGCAGCGCGGGACCGTCAGATATCCTAGACCGTGTCGAGGTCCGACTGGATGATGGGACATGGACCAGGACGAGCGACCACCTGCTTCCCGGTTGGAACGTGATCATCGACATAAGTACGCTCGAAGCTGGCGCTCATCGATTGGAGGCAAGGGCAGGCGGGGGTCCATACCTTTCGCCGGTCGCGAACATCAGTTTCATAGTACCTGAAAAGGGCAATGGTTCTGACCGTTCTGGGAACCCAGATATGAGCATCCATCCTATCGACATTGCCATCGTCATCATCGCATCGATGGTCATAGTGACCGTCCTGTCCCTCGTCCTGTACCTGGGGAGGAAAGAACGGGCTGGACGCAAGGGGAGTGCCGGAGACCATGCTGTCGAGACCGCTATTCTCCTCGATGATGACCTTGATGGGAAAAGGCTTTAAACAAACGATGGCCCTCCATGGTCAGGTAGGTTCGGTAACATGGGACTGCTGGCAAAGGGGACCCCCGCTTGGTTGTGGGCATCACCGATCGTGATAGCGGCGTCGGCCGTGATCACCTATCTGCTCTTCGTGGACCTAACCGTCCTTATAGTACACGTTCTTATGTTGATCTGTACCGTTCCCTTGCTATCGTTCTTCCGGGACCCGGAAAGGGAGATAGGCGAGGGCATAGTCTCACCTGCCGATGGGAAGGTCCGAAAGGTGGGAACGATAGGTGGTAGGACATTCATATCGATCTTCATGAACGTCCATAATGTCCATGTCAACAGGGCCCCGATGGATGGAACCATAAGGAGGATCGAGCACATCAGCGGTGGTTTCGTGCCAGCCTTCAATAAGGGATCGGATAGGAACGAACGGGTCAAGATGACCGTAGGTGGTAAGAGCGGGGTCTTCGAAGTGGTTCAGATAGCTGGGACGGTCGCCCGCAGGATAGTCCCTTACCGGTGCGCTGGGGACACGCTCGAAAAAGGGGAAAGGTTCGGTTTGATACGTTTCGGGTCCAGGGTGGACCTCTTGTTCGTACTTCCCCGGGGTTACGATATTAAGGTCAAAGAGGGGGATAAGGTCCTTGCAGGTTCGACGACACTGGCAGCCCGTTCGATGAGCAGGGGGCGGTCAGATTGAAGGTCGGAAAGAGGTCATCGAAAGAGGGGGCCCGTTCCCGCAAGCACCGAGGTGGGTTGGGTAAGATAGGGAAGAAGGTTGGGAAGGGCTTGAAGGACATAGGTTCCAGAAGGGTCAGGATCAAATGGCCACAACCCATAAAGAAGCTCTT
>JBFYMY010000032.1:0-8669 GCA_041304645.1 Thermoplasmatales archaeon | reverse complement strand
CCACCCCGCTATCGTGTTGTGGAGGGTGCGGTACGGTTCCCCACACCCTTGGGAGAGATGGAAACACGTTTCCATAGATAAACCTTTGCGGTTATGACGCACGGTCAGCGGTCGGTTGACTGCGAGGATAAAATAGATGATACCTCATTGCGATACCCTGGTCAGATGAGACGATACCCTGTCCTTGTAGCGGTCCTGCTCCTGTTCATGTCCGTAACAGCCGTCCATTCGGTGAAGATAGGTTATCATGGCATAGATGGGGCCTTGATATCGGGACCTATCGACCTATCGCCCGCTCAGGCAGCTCCCGACAACGGCAGTTTCGGTCCTGCATCCCACATCGCCGTCCCCTTCATCGACCATGACGGCGGGAAGGGTGCCGTGGGCGTGATAACGGCTGGTAATACCTCACTCACGTGCCTGATATCCGGTTTTGACAACGGCTCGGCCATACCCCGTGAGCTCTTCTGGGACACTGATGCCGACGGTGACGGGGTCCCGGACCTGGTCATCACAGATATGTTCGGTCGCATCTACCTCCTTGGGAGCGAATTTCCCGAAGCGGTGGTCCAGCTATCACCCGATGATGCCGTCCTCAAAGACAAAAACGGAACATTGGACCTAACCGATGTGTCCGGGGACGGCATTGCAGACCTTCTGGTCCTTGAGGATGGTGGGTCAAGGCTCAGGGTCGTACAGGGTCCGCTTGATGGACCTTCGGGTTCCTTCGAACTCGAACTGCCTTTCGATTGCAGCGTCATCGACCCCGGCCCGGACCTGACAGGTGACGGTCTGCCCGAACTGGTGCTTTCAGGGGATGATGGCGATAACTCTACCCTGATCGTCTACGATGGGGCCTCGCTCTCCCTCATCGCATCATTACCCCTCCCAGGCAGGGTCAGCTGCATGGACCATGGGGACCTGAACGGCGACGGGACCGATGATATGCTCCTGCTCCTTCCTGGAACCCCCCCTGAAGGCTCTATGATTGTCTTGTTAGGTAACGGTATAAGAGGAACGACCATGGACCAGGCCTATGATTGGTCCATAGAAGGAGAGCTTGCAGCTCCGGTCCATGACGGCATGATGCTCTCGTTCATAGACCTTGATGGTGACATGGCCAGTGATATAATAGTAGGCGACCCATCTTGGGACGGAGGAAGGGGCAGGGTCTCTCTCTTCTACGGCGGTTCCGAGATGGACCTATCAACGGACCGGAGATATGCCTTCCCGGACGCTGATATCCTCGGAAGCGCAACGGATTCCGGATGCGGAGGCCTCTTGATCTCATCCTTGGACCATGACGGGGATATGCTCCCGGACATCTTTTTCAACAACGGTCCCCAACTGTTGAGATGGGCCCTTCCTGCGAACTCGCCACCCGACCAGCCCCTGGTCCTGAGGTTCGTGGAGCCCGGTACCGACACAACCAAGGAGAGGGCCCAGATAGGGGAGTCGATCGGTATCAGGCTGGTAGCTACAGGGGGTGGTGCCACCTATCCGGATATCGTTAGGGTCCGCGTAAGTTCGAAAGGGGTCACTGGGACATCATCATGGACGCTCCTCAAGGAGACCGGGGCCGATACAACGCTCTACACCGGTATGGTCCGCCTGCTCGACGGCACCATGCCCGGCAGGTCCATCTCCGTGAACCAGGGAGATATGCTCACACTGTCCATGGGCGATGTCGTCTCAGGACAGCTCCTGGTCGGGGGGCGAACGGGTCAGGACGACCCACCTTACATAGGACCTCCCGAAGCCAACATCACCGCCATCGAAGGGACCCCTTTCAGTTTGGAGCTCCATGCCTACGATCCCGAGGATGACCCCATTGAATGGAGCGTAAAGGGGCTGCCTTCCTGGATGGAACATGAAGAAGGTCTTCTATCCGGGACGCCTGCCGATATCGATGTCGGCACATACGATATCACCGTCAACGTCACAGCGAACGGTAAGAACGGCTCTCTCGAGCTCTCCATATCGGTCCTCAATCTCCCACCTGTGCTCCAGCCCATCTCCGTCCCATCATCAGTGATGGAAAGTGAGGTCTATTCCGGTTCGTTCAGGACAGACGGTGCATTGTCAGCACTTACTTTCTCTGGTCCATCGGACAGGTCATGGTTGGAATTGTCCCCCAACGGAACGCTTGCGGGCATCCCGCGCAATGCGGACGTAGGCACTTGGCAGTTCAAGGCCACCTCTTATGACCTGCAGGCGGTCAACATCAGTTACGAGTGGTCCGTCATCGTCGAGAATGCATTACCGATCATAGAGGTCCCTTTCATAGGCCCTATCAAGGAGGGGAGCACCCTCCGTATGGACCTAAACGAGACCAACGAGGGGGACGGATCGACCCTGTATTTCCTGGTCGGTGCCCCCGAGGGAATGGCACTCAACAGGACGTCGGGGGTCATATCCTATATTGTCCCTTACGGATCGGACAGTATCTCCTTCAGAGCGGGTGTGACGGACGGTCACGGCGGTTCGGACAGAAAGGATGTGGAGATAGAGGTCATCCCCTCGGCACCGGTCCTCCTGACCGAGCTCCCCTCCGTATTGAAGGCTGGAGAAGTCCTCCTTATAGATCTGGCCTCGACAGGGGAAGGGACCGCTGACCTCGTCTATTCACTGGATCGGGAGCTGCCCTACCTCCATCCCGGCAGTACGTTCTCCACTTCCGGAACATTTTCCATGAGGCCCTGGAACCTTGATAACGGCCGATACGTTCTGAACATATCCATAGGTACGAACGCCCCCTCTCTGACGGTCCACAGGTGGGAGATCACCGTTGTCGGCAACGATTCCTTCACCGATCCTTCCATAGGATTGCTATCACTGGGTCAGAAGGGTTCCTCCCTTTCATTGAGGGTTCTGGGAACGAACGGCTCCCTTCCCCTGAAAGGTGCAAGGCTCATGGTCATAGGAAGTTCCGACAGGCAGGTCATCAGGGCCTTGGACCTCCAGGGCCTTTTGGGTTCGACCATAGTCATTGATGTTTCCGGGCTCAACGGGTCATTTGTCATCACGGCCGAGATGGAGCTTCTCGATACGGAGGATGGGAACAGGACCCTAAATAGCTCGATAAAGATAGAACTGAGGAATGGGGATGATGACCAGAATGGTCTATCGTGGGTGATCTTGGTAATATTCATCGCTATGATATCGATCATACTATTGGTCCTTTTAGGGGTCCTTCTATCCATTGAAAGGACGTCATACAATCTCCAGTCCTTTTTCGCCAGCGGGTCCTCCAAGAACGATGAGGTGATACTCTCCCTGATCCAGAAGAGGCCAGGGATCAGATTCAGGGAGCTTTTGAACGAGATCGCCATGGACCGCAGGGAACTGGTCTCCGGTCTGCTTTCATTGACCTCGAGCGGCCACATAAGGGCGGTCCCCGACGGGACCAGGCTCAGGTTCCTTCCGACGGTCGGTTCCTTCGTCAGGGGACCTCTTGCCCTGGACAGGTCCCAGGGGATGCTCCTGGACCTCTTGAAGGGCGGGGCCGAGCTCACGGTGACGGAGCTTTCCGAAAAGAGCGGACTATCGGTCCGGAGCGTGAACAGGGAGCTTTCACTGCTCGCATTGAAGGATGCCGTTTCCACCAAAGGAAAAGGGTCGGATAGGAGGTTCTACCTTGACAGGAGGCAGAGGGCAAGGCTCAGCTCCTGGGCCCGCTCGGGCAAACTGTGAGATGTAATCCTACCGTCTCACTCGTTCTCTTCCATGATGTCCTTGGCGATGTTCTCCAGTAGCTCTTCGAGGGTCTGGGACTTGTACTCCCTTATGGGCTTGTCCCTTGACAGATGAGCGACTATCCTGGCTGTGTAATTGCTCGTCCCCTGGAATATCTCGATATCGTATATGTTATCGCTCATGTTTCATTTCCCCTGATGGACCCATGGATCATTTGAGTGCCGTGGAGGTGATTTGAACACCCGACCTTCTGATCTTCAGTCAGACGCTCTCCCAGCTGAGCTACCACGGCTGGCCTTGGCTTTGGCTGATTATACTACTTATATAAAAAATGTGCCAACACATCAAAACTTTAGTAATCGTCCGTCCTTACCTTGGAACGATAGCTCTATGACCAGCGACGGCCAACCATATACCATGGAGGATTACTGCTACGACCTCCTTAGGAAACTTGACAGACCGCTCTCCTTCATCGGCGCGAGCAGGGCCAATTTCGCCCTTATGGACGACGAATGGACCGACCTCAACAAGGAGATGGATGCTGTCAGGGGCCATCCTGAGAGGAGGGACCTGCTCAAGGCGAAGCTAAGGGAGAGGGTCGAACAGATCAGGGAGCGGCTCTCCTCATGCCCGGTATCCAGAGGGGAGGCCCTTGCCCTCTTCGAGGAGGGGATAGCCGTGAAGAGGGCCCTCAACATCCTCGACCAGCCCCAGAGACCATCAGACCCCGATGTTCATGCCGATACCAAAAGGTGGCTGAGGTACGGCAGGAAGATATCATAGATATCTTGACCTGTGTTGTTCTCAGAACCAGGCCTTCAGCTCATGGAATTCCTTGGATATCTTGGAAAGGTCCAGCTCGTGTCCGGTCCCGGTACCCCCGCAGAAGGTGCAGATCCCCGTTCCGCGGCATGAGATGCATTGACCGAAACCGTTGCAGTAGGTGCATTCCTTCGACCCTTTGCAGCGGATGCACTGCCCCGTTCCCTTGCAGTGGGTGCAGTCCTTGGGGTTCTTGTTCTTGCATGTTGGACAGTCCCCCACCCCTCCGCAGTAGGAGCATCTCTTGGTGCCCCTGCACATGATGCAGATACCTGTACCCCCGCACTCCTTGCACTTCTTGATACCCCTGCATTTGCTGCACTGACCGGTCGTCCTAGCTAGCTTCAGCTCTGCAAGGTCATCCCATGCCTCAGAGCCCCTGCCGGTCCTCATCTTCACAGCCGCTAGGAGGAACCAAGCGTCCAGGTCGGCCGGGTTCTGCCTGACAACGTCCATGAACCTGTCCTGGGCCTTCCTGAAATCCCTCTTCTCAAGGGCTTCAAGGCCCGATCTCAACGTGGACCTCAGAGCAGTTATGGAGGGCAGCCTGTTCTGGCATTTCGCACAGTACATCTCCATATCGGAGTTGTCTGCCCCGCAGCGGGGACACTTGAGCATGTTTGACACCATTCCCGCTCAGCGGACGAACTGGATACCGAAGCGCTCTTCCCTTCTGGTGAAGCCCTTCTCCTTCTCTCCGAACTTGCCAACGCTCCGGCCGGATATCTGCTCGGAGGTCACACCGACAAGCACGAGCATGACCCTTATGGCACCCCTCAGTTCCGGGTCTATGTAGGCTCCCCAGATTATGGAGGAGTTCTTGTTTATCCTTGTATTGATGAACTCGGCAACCATCTCGGCCTCGGTGACCGTCATGTCCTCTCCACCAGTGACGCAGATGAGCGCACCGTTGGCGGATGAGATATCGTACTCAAGGAGCGGGGAGTTTATTGCCTCCTCAACGGCCCTCAACGCCTTCTCGTTGCCGTCGTCCGATTCACCGATGCCTATGACGGCAACACCGCCTCCCTTCATGATGGTCTTGAGGTCGGCGAAGTCCAGGTTGACCAGACCTACCTTGGTGACCATCTCGGTTATGCCCTTTATGGCCTTCATCAGGATCTCATCGGCCACCTTGAACGCAGCGTTCAACGGAAGCCTGGGAACGAGCTGGAGCAGTTTATCGTTGGGGATAACTATGACCGTGTCAGAGGAATCCTCGAGAGTTGAGAGCCCCCACTCTGCATTCTCCATCCTTGCCTCGCCCTCGCCCGCGAACGGTTTGGTGACGACGGCAATGGTCAAGGCTCCGAGCTGCTTTGCGATCTCGGCCACGACGGGTGCGGAACCTGTCCCGGTCCCTCCGCCAAGGCCGCAGGTAACGAAGACCATATCAGCGCCCATCAGGGCAGCCCTTATCTCTTCCTCTGCCTCGCGGGCAGATTCCCTTCCTATGTTGGGAACCGCCCCGGCTCCGAGGCCCCTTGTCGTCCTCTTGCCCAGGAGGATCTTGTGAGGGGCATGTATCGTAAGCAGATGCTGCGCATCCGAGTTCATGGCGTAGAGGTCGGCCCCTATGATGCCCTCCTCCACTATCCTGTTCACGGTGTTGCAGCCGCCTCCGCCGCAGCCGACGATCTTGATGTTCGTCTTCAGGGTGGAAAGTATCCGCCTGAGCTCTTCGTCCTCAGGGTTCGCTTCCACCATTGCAGCTACCTCTTGCACCTCTATCTCCCTGTTCTTCGTCTCTTCCGGTCCGGTCTTTCTGTCGTACTTGTTCATGTATTCGTTTATGATGGATTTGAAGCCCACGGTAATTCCTCCATCGATGCGGTGTCATCCCATATAGGTCGGGGACCCTTGATTTCCCCCACGTTGCATTGCAATATCCCCTTTTTAATCTTTCGTGGGTTGTTCAGCGTCTGGGGAGCTTTTTTTCTGTCTTTTCTCCATCTTTGAGACGATAAGGGATACAAAGAGGAACAAGAGCAAGAGGAGCAGGAGCGCCCCGCCACCGGCCGTAAGATAGAACCAGATCGGTATGGTCCTTGCCTCCGGCCCCTTCTCAACGACCAGGTTCTTAGAGACCGAAGCAGTGTTGCCGTAAACGTCCCTGACCACGGCCTTTACCTCGTACTCTCCCGGTCCAAGGTCGATGCCCTTTTGGGTGCTGGCCTTCCATTCGCCGTTGACCAGTGTGAAATCCTTCGAAGCGACCTCCCAGACCGAGACCGTCCTTCCCTTGTTGTTCATGATCGACATGGTCGCTGGTCCCGGGGCGGAACCGTCCTTGATAACGAGGTCCATGGAGACCATGTTCGTTCCCTCCGAGATCTCGTCGTCGAACCTTTCGAACCTTGCATCCGGGGCTTTGGTGTCCCTCAGTTCCAGCCTCCGGTCAAGATATGTGACCTTGCCAGCTCGGTCCTGTGCCATGAGAATTATCCTGTAATCCCCAAGGACCTCCTTGGCCTTGACAGGTTCGAGGGATAGGAGCCGGGGAAGCAATGCTGTGTCAATACGGACCGAGAAGGACCCATCATCTCCAAGTGTCGATGTCATATCATCGAAGTTCTCACCTGTGTCCAGGGATATCTCGAACCTTTCAATGGTCCCGTCGTCCTCGACGCTGCCTTGGAGCGTTATGACGGTCCCCAGTTCAACAGGGTCGTTCTCCCCGGGCGATGAGATGGATATTACGGGGTCCGTCCTGTCCCTGAAGGGTGATATGTCCAAAACTGCTGTGACAGTGACCTGGTCCGACCCTATGTTCCCCTTCGGGTCCACACCCCTTACTGATATCAGTACGGAAGCTTCTGGCCACGATGCGGTGTCCAGCTGGACGGACCACGTGTTCCCCTTAAGCTGTGGAAGGATGTCCTCTATACCGTCTGGCGATTGGAGCTTTAACTGGGATAGAGAGGTATCGTCCAATGCCCTTCCCCTTACCGTCAACATATCACCTATATTGACCTTCTTTCCGGATGACGGGTCCGTGATCTCGATGATGGGGGGGGTCGTGTCCGGGGGTGCGATGATGGTGAAGTTGACAGCGGCCTGGGTGGTCAGACCCACGTTATCGGTCGCGGTCATCACAAGGGTCAACGCCCCCGGGACCTCGTCAAGGTCAAGGACGGTTTCAAGGAAACCATTGCTGTCGAGATACCGGAAAAGGTCCCATCTCGTGCCGTTCACATCCGCTGTCAACGAGGTCAGTTCGACATCGTCCGAAGCCTGGGCGCGGACCACGAGCTGATCATCGGCGAGACCGTATCCAGGAGCGGGAGAAGTGATGTTCAAGAGAGGGGGACCGGGAACGAAAGAGGTAGGGAAGGTTATGGTCCTCAGATTATCGGAGCGGTCAAGGACAGCGAGTCTGAGCTGATGGCCTCCGGGACCGAACTTGGAGGAATCCACGGACCCGCTAATGACCTGGTCCGAATATTTGTCCGAAGGACCTGCGGTCCAGAGCAACTTGGAATCGAGCCATCCGAAGCCGCTGACTGATTGCGGGTCGTAGAGGTCGGCGCTGAAATTGAAATCTGATCCCCAGGGGTATGAACGTTGCCAGCTGGAACCTTCCCAGGACGGTCTATCCATATCCTTCACAAGAACATTGAACCTTGATATGGTAATCAGTCCAACAGTTCCGTTCAGGTCCCTCAGCTCGAGAGAATGCATCCCTGCATCAAGGTCCAAAAGAGGGTCTGAAGTCGACCAGCCGAAGGCCCATTCATAGGTCATATCGTTATCATACGGAACCTTCCAGGGATTCAACTCATTTACGGAGCCTTCAGAATCCTCATCCGTAACCATCATTAGGTCCTTTGCATTGAGCCCCTCTCGTGGGTTAATAACGCACCCTATCAGATTATCAAGGTTAGGGTATCTTTCTTCAGATACAATCCCGTTGAAAAAACCATCCTCACTAGGACCAAATGGGTTCACCACGATCGTCCTCTGGTCACTATTGTCCGCTTCCAAGACCTCGAAGACCTTGATCCTCATCTTCACCGTCGTCCTTATCCCGCACCAGTTATTGAGATTCAGAACAACCTTTTCGTTCCCTGTCTCCACAGGTAGTAGATATGGTCTTGAACGGGTGATGAAAGTAGTCACTACCCCCGTGCTGTCCCTTTCAGTATAGAAAT
>JBFYMY010000031.1:0-2518 GCA_041304645.1 Thermoplasmatales archaeon | reverse complement strand
GCCGCATCGGTCCTTGAGCGCTTCGGGACCCGCATCGGGGATAATGTAGAAGCGGTGCTCACGGTGGGGGGGTACGCAGGCGGTCCCGAGAGGAGGGAGCTCGTATTAAATGGCATATTGATGGGCCCTTTCGGCCAGACCGCCGAACGTTCCATCATCATCAAGCTCCAGAACGGTTACAACTTCAGCATGGACCCTGAATGCGTATCTTCCATGAAGGTCCTGAGCAGGGTCGGGACCGACCCGCAGACCAGGCCTCGTGCCGAGCTGGACCCTTCGCTCCCCCTGGTCGCGCTAATAGGGACGGGTGGGACCATCGCGTCCTACGTTGACCATAGGACCGGGGCCGTATGCCCGGTGAGGTCGGCCGATGACCTTATCTATCTGCTCCCGGAGATAGGAAGCATCTGCCGCCTCAGGGTCACTGTCCCCATGTCCAAACTATCAGAGGACATCACATCGAGCGACTGGATGGAGATGGCCTGCGAGGTGGTTTCCGCTTTCGGAGCGGGGGCCAGAGGCGTCGTCATTGCCCATGGTACGGACACCCTTGCATATACGGCCTCCGCCCTCTCCTTCGCCATCAGGGACCTCCCTGGACCGGTGGTGCTCACCGGGTCCCAGCGGTCATCGGACAGACCCTCGTCCGATTCGTTCTCGAACCTCCTCCATTCCGTAATTCTCGCCGCAGGGTCCGACCTGGGAGAGGTGTGCGTCCTCATGCATGCTTCCATCTCGGACGGCACCTCGGCCGTCCACAGAGGCTGCAGGGTCAGGAAGATGCATACGTCCAGGAGGGACGCCTTCAGGTCGGTGAACTCGGAACCGCTCGGAACGGTGGACGACTCAGGGGTGAGGCTGACGGCTCCTTACCGGCGGGCCGACCCGACCGCAAGACCCATCTTGGAGGGGGCCTTCTCGGACGATGTGCTCCTCCTGAGCGCACAGATGCCACTTGACGGACCGACGCTTCGGGCCATAGGCAGGATGAAGAGGGCCCTGGTCATAGCTGGGACGGGATTGGGCCATGTCGGCTCCTCCCTTGCATCCGTCATCAAGGAGCTGGTATCGGAGGGGAGGCCCGTTGTCATGGCCTCCTCCTGCCTGAACGGCAGGGTCAACCTGAGGGTATATTCCACGGGCAGGGACCTGCTCGGGTCCGGCGTGATAGAATCCGGCGACATGACCCCTGAAACGGCACTGGTCAAGACCATGTGGTGCCTTGGTATGTTGGGACCTGACGCATCGACCATGGACAATTTCAGGGCGCTCTTCATGTCGGACAGGTCCGGTGAGTTCGAGGAAAGGAGCCCTCTTACGGCCTTTCCAGGGACGTTCAGTGTTCCCGATGGGGAGGGTCCTCTCCCATGACCGTCCTTGATGAGCTTTCAAGGCTCGATGGTCCTGACATATCCCGCATGGGACTGAAGGTAGGCCTTGAGGTCCATCGTCAGATAGATGGCTGCAAGCTCTTCTGCAGCTGCCAATCGGACCTGACGGATGCCCCCTTTACGACGGTAAAGCGGAGGCTGAACATCACCAGGTCAGAGCTGGGCGAGGAGGATGACGCCGTCCAGATGGAGGTGGGAAGGGGGCGGGTCAATACCTACCAGTTCCAGGCCTCCCAGTGTCTGGTGGAGCTCGATGAGGAGCCTCCCCACCCCCCGTCCCAGGGTCATATCGTGACGGCCCTTGTTGCCGCGGAGATGCTTCGCTCGATCGTACCGTCAGAGCTCCTGTTCATGAGGAAGCTCGTGGCCGACGGCTCCGACACCACGGGGTTCCAGAGGACCGCACTTGCAGGCCTCGGGGGCCACATTGACGTGATGGGCCTTCGGCTCGGGATAGTATCGGTCTGTATCGAGGAGGATGCGGCAAGGAAGATATCCGAGACCGATGAAGGGCCCGTTTACAGGCTGGACAGGTTGGGGACCCCCGAGCTCGAGATAACGACGGAGCCGACCATGAACGATCCAGAGCTGGCGGGAGCGGCCGCCAGGACCATCGGGGATATGCTCCGTTCGACCGGCCTGTTCAAGAGGGGCATAGGCACCATCCGCCAGGACGTGAACGTTTCCATAGAAGGGGGCGCCAGGACGGAGCTTAAATTGGTCCAGGAGCTCAACATGGTCCCAAGGACCATTGTCACGGAGGCCATGAGACAGCTCTTGCTCATAGAGGTAGCTTCGGTCCTCAGGGAGCGTGGCGTGACCCCTCTATCTATACCGTTTACGGTCGTGGATGTCACCGACCTGTTCTCCTCGACACGCTCCAAGGTCATACAGAACGGCCTCAAAGGCGGGGGGAGAGTCCTGGCCCTTCCTCTCAAGGGCTTCGGCGGGCTCATGGGGGAAAGGACCGTCATGGCCCGGCTGCAGGGAAGTTCCACAGCGCTGGTCCGCAAAGGCGTTGACGACGTAAGGAGGCTGGGACCCGAGTTCGCATACCATGTGAGGGTCAGGACCGGTCTCAAGGGGCTCTTCCATTCCGACGAGCTCCCCGATTACGGCATCACTGA
>JBFYMY010000030.1:0-3182 GCA_041304645.1 Thermoplasmatales archaeon | reverse complement strand
TCGATTATGAGCTGGAGCTTAGCCTTGTTACTGCTGGCGTTGAGGGGTGTTGCACAGAAGAGCATGAGCTGATATTCTGCCGGGACGCTCGCATTGGGCTCGAACTGCAGGAAGTTGGAGCCGAGGTCCCTTGGGAAGAACACCACAGCAGTGGCGTTAAGCGACCCTTTCCTGTCGATTGTGTACCTGCTAGAGGTATCAGTTAGCGGGACGTTCCCTGCAGGGGGATAGAAGTGGAGGTAGAGCATCTGCTGAGGAACATCCTTCCTGAAGTATATGTGGAGCGGCTCACCGACCTGCACCGCTCCGATCGTTTGTCCCGAAACGGCACCATCGATGATCAAAGTGAATGTCAGTAATGCTATCAGCATGGCAAAGGTGGACCCGGAAAACATCCATGACCTCATCTGACACACTCCTTGAGAGGGACCCTCCTTCCGGAGCGGTCCCTGTGGTAGAGTCCCAGTTCCTCCATCCTCAGGACCTCGGACAGGGTAAAGACCGGACCGTCCTGGCAAACCCTGTGCCCCGAAACCGAACAGGAATCGCAGAGGCCTATGCCGCATTTCATGAAGCGCTCCAATGAGAACTGGCATCTGATGCCGGAACCTTTCAGGAGGTCCCTGACGGTGGTCAGCATCGGTTCAGGGCCGCAGGTAAGGACCATGGTCTTTCGTCTTTCATCGGAGGTGATGGTTTCAACGACCTCTCTCAACAGTTCCGTAACGAACCCCTGCCTGCCATGGCTGCCGTCGTCCGTCATGTAGGTTACCTTGCTCGATGTCCTCTCCCATCTGCCCCTGTAGAGAAGCGTATCGGCATCCCTTGCCCCGACCAGGTTCACGGTCCTGAAACCCCTTCCTGCGGCTTTCTCCATGGCAAGTATGGTCGAAGCTGCTCCCACACCACCAGATACACCGATGATGGTCCATCCCTTTGGTCCTTTAGGGAACTTGAACCCTTTGCCGTAGGGACCTCTGATACCGATAAGGTCCCCTTTCTCCATCCCGCAAATGGCATGGGTGGCATCCCCTATGTCCTGGACCGTGATGCCCAATGAGAGGGGTCCATCTCCGAGATATGAGACGGACATGGGGACCTCGTCCACACCCGGGACCCAGACCATTACGAACTGCCCAGGCCTGAAGGCTTTGAAACGAACAACATCTTCGGGCTCGACCACGACCGTCCTTATGTTCTTCGCTTCCTGTATGACCTCTGTTACAGGGAGGACCTCCATGGAACGTGGGCGGTTCATCTCCTCCCCCCCGAAGCGATGCCTATGAGCTCTTTTATGCTCTTTCTTTCGGTCTCCGCCAAGAATGCCCTCAGACCCTTCTTCATCTCCCCGAACACCCTGAGGTTTCCCCAGCTGATGGATGTCCCGACCTGTACTGCTGAGGCCCCGGCCATCATGTACTCAATGACATCCTCCCATGTCGATATCCCCCCCACACCTATGATCGGTATCCTGATGTCTGGGGCCCTGGCTATATCGAACACGCATCTGACCCCGACCGGTCTTATGGCTGGACCCGATAGTCCGCCGGTCGTGTTGGTGAGGACCGGACGAGCAGTCATGATGTCTATCTTCATCGCCTGAAGCGTGTTTATGGCGACTATACAGTCCGCCCCTCCCTCTTGGACCGCTCTGGCAAGGGAGACGATATCATGGGTGTTCGGTGTGAGCTTGAAGAGAACGGGGAGCGTCGTCCTTGCCTTGACCGCCCTGACCAGCTCGATGATGACCGTCGGATCCTGACCGAACTGAAGTCCCAACCCTTTTGCGTTGGGGCAGGAGCCGTTCAGCTCTATGCCGTCAACCCCGAGTCCGGTGACAAGCCGTGACGCATCGGCATATTCTTCTATGGACGAGCCGAAGACGGATGCGATGATGGGTGCCTTTCCCCGGGTCTTCCTTCTGTAGTGTTCGATCTCCTCTCGGAAACCCTCTATCCCTGGATTTGGAAGGCCCATGGCGTTTATGAGCCCACCTTCCACCTCAACGATGCATGGATTAGGGTGGCCTATCCGGGGAAGTATGCTCAGGGACTTGGTGACGACACCCCCTGCCCCTTCTCTGACCGCCCGGGCCATGGAAGCCCCGGTCTCGTCCGCTATCCCCGATGCAAGGAGCATAGGGTTTGCCAGCTTGATACCAGCGAATTCGACCGATAGGTCCGGTACCGATGCATCGTCGGCCATCAGCCCCTTTCATGGGGACATGCGTATTTTATTGTTGTCCCCCGCCACCGGCACATGAAAGGGCACCTGGACGATGAATGGGTTGAAGCGTGAGGGGTGCTGTTTAATAAACACCTGACAGAATGACCTGACGATGACCGTAAAGGAACGGGGTCTGGTGCTCTTCAACTCCATGGGGAAAGAAAAACAGGTGTTCCGTCCACTGGATGAGGGCAGTGTCAAGGTCTTCACCTGCGGACCGTCCATCTACGCCAGACCTCACATAGGCAACTACCGGACCTTCATCTTCGAGGACATCCTTGTCAGGTATCTGAGGTACAGGGGCTACGATGTGAGAAGGGCCATGAACCTCACCGATATCGAGGACAAGGCAGTGGTCACTGCCGAGAGGGAGGGGGTTTCCATCAAGGAGCTGACGGAGCGCAACGAAAGGCAGCTTCTTTCGGAATGGGACATTCTGGGAATCGAAAGGCCCGATGCGATGCCCAGGTCCTCGAGGTCCGTTCCTGGGTCCGTAGAGGTCATAAGAGCGCTCCTCCATAACGGTCATGCATACAGGCATGGCAGGAACATCTACTACGACCCAAGGACGTTCCCAGGCTTCGGAAGGCTCTTCGGTCTCGATATGGTCAACTGGCCCAAGGAAAGAAGAAGGTTTCACAAGGACACCTATCCGAGAGTGCAGTGGAACCGGGGTGATTTCATCATCTGGCACGGCTGTTCCGAGGAGGAGCGGGTCTGCTGGGACGAGGAGCTGGGGAACGGAAGGCCCTCATGGAACGTCCAGGACCCCGCCATGTGCAGAGAGGCCCTGGGGACCTCCATAGATATCTGGTGCGGGGGATGGGACAATCTATGGAGGCACCATGATTACAACATAGCCGTCATGGAGGGGGCCTTCGGGGGGGAGCTTGCAAGGTACTGGCTCCATGGGGGCCATCTGTTGCTCGGCGGGAAGAAGATGTCCAAATCGAAGG
>JBFYMY010000029.1:0-3628 GCA_041304645.1 Thermoplasmatales archaeon | reverse complement strand
CACTTCTGAACGAATGGTCCGAAAGGTCCTGCACCCTGAAGCGAAGGGTCCGAATGGATATGGGGACAGGGACCGTCGAGGGAACCGCCCTGGGAGTGGACCGGACGGGTGCTCTGCTCGTTAGGACCGAGGACGGTATCTCCGTGGTCTCCACGGGGGATTGCATCCATCTTGACGAAAACCCTGTAAAGGGCCTAAGCTGAACGTTGATACCAACGCATAGTTCACTGGGTGGGCGGGGGCAGATAGGTCTGGTCCGGTGCGAAGGGCGGTTGTACCTCGGGGACCTGGCCCACTACCGGTTCCGGTGCAGATTCGGGTTCGGGTGCCGGCGGGGCCTGGAAGGGCACAGCATCTGTTGCAGGAGCGGCACCTTCGGTTGGCAAGGTCGCAGCCGGAAGGGCCTGGAGCCCGGAGCCGTCCGGGGCGGACGGCAGGGCAGGACCTGATGCACCGGCCATGGCAACACCTCCAAGAAGGACCTGGAGCTTCTCCTGGGCGGCAAGGGCATCCTGCTGCTGTTTTGCGACAAGCTCCTCATGCTCCTTCTCCTGCCTCTCAGCCACCTCGGCGAGCGGCTCCTTCCTCGTGAATAGGAACACGAGGAGAGCTATGACAAGGAGGACAACAAGGATCAGAATGAGGAGTATCCCGTACTCCTGGAGGAAGGGTTTCTCGGTCCCACCCTCGCGGTATGGTATGATATTCTTGTTCACTGTTATGGTCATTTCCTTCTCGGCCTCTGCGGTCAGGCCAAGAGAATCCCTTGCCCTCACCTTGATGGTATAGGGCCCGGAATTGAGGAAGAGATGCTCGACGGTCGTACCCTGGTTATTGACCCATATCTCCTGGCGGTTCGTATCGAGCTCACCGAAGGACCAGTCGTAGTACAACCTCTCCCTTGAATTGGGTATGTGGATGTCCGGGTCGTCCGCCTCATCTATGGTGAACGATATCGAAATGCCCTCGTCGACGGCCGCGGTATCCCCCTCCGGAAGTTTGAACGTCGGTTTGGTGGGGGGTTCGTTTATGTTCTCGACTATGAGGTGGACGAGCGCACTGGAGCTAGCCTCATTGCTGTCCGTTACGGTTATGTTGAAGGTATGTTCGCCCACCAGTGAGTTCGTAAGGAAGACCCTGAAGGCGCCGGTGGAGGTCTGGAACTGGAGGTCCTCGGCCTTCACCACATCGTTCCCCACCACATCCCGGAAGTCGGTGGAGAAGGTGAACTCATCACCGTAGATCTCATCTGCATCGAAGGCTGACAGGGCAATGACGGCCCATGACCCCTGCTGGAACTGGACCGTCACCGGTATCCCCGGCCGGACGGGTTTGTCATTGAGCAGGGTTATGACGGGGGCATCGTTCGACCCTTTTACCGTAATATTTATCCTGAGCTTGGCAAGGTCCTCGCTGGAGTGCTTCCCGTCCATTGCCTCGACCAATATGTAATCCGTTCCGACCCAATCGGGGAGCGGCGTGAGGGTGAGGTTGTTCGATACAGGCTCTATCTCTGCCAGAACGTGCCTCTGGAAGAATACGCTGTAGGTGAGGTCGTCAAAGTCCTGGTCGAAGAAGAACTCGTCAAGGGAGACAAGGTTCAGGGCTATCTCATCCTCGTTGATGGTCAGGTCAACGCTCGTCCTTAGGAGCTGGGGTGCGAAGTTCAGGACGAGCACCTCCATGGTCACCTCCTGGCCGTACTCTATCCCATCGAACGCCTTCACACGGACCCTGATGCGGTCGCCCTCATTGGTCTTGTTCGAGGGCAGCATGAAGGCGTCTATACCGGAGCTCACAAGGACCCAGGAACCGCTGCGGAAGACCTCCCATTCGACAAGGTAGCTGATGTCATCTATAGGGTCAACGTCCAGGTCCGTGGCGTTGACCTTCACCAGGACCATGATATCATCCTTGGTGGAGACAGGGGACATCTCGAACGCCAGTATGGGGGTGGTGGGCTTGGTGTTTATGGTCCTGAAGCTGAAGACACGCGTGTCGTTCAATCCCCACGGGTCGTAGGTCTCTATCTCGACGAAGTATTCCTTGTTGTACCTGAGGTTCCTTGTGAAAGTGTACTGAGGGTCCCTTACGACCGCATCTATCACAACATGATCGGAGGAATAGAGCTCGTCCTGATAGACGTTCACCTTGTAATTGATGATGTCAAGGTTCCAATCCGTGGATGCGTTCCACCTGAGCGTAGGCCTGTTGCTGTGCGTCTCGTCAGGGGAGTACTCCCAGGAATCCGGGAACGCGGGTGCCTTGTTCACGGAGAGATTTATCTCGCGGAAGATGTCCTGGTCCAATGGTTCGAACCCGCCCCAGTACGGAATGTAACCTACCTTGGTGACAGTTACATTGACCGGTGTGAAATAGGTCGTCTGGGTGCCGCGGATGTAATATTCCAACACATCTCCGCTCGACCCGCCATCGAAGTGGGTCTTCTTGTTCAGCAGGAGTTCACCGTTAGAACCATAGACCATCAGATTGGCATTGGAAACTGGGAACATGGTCTGGTTGTCATGTGCTATGACGGCAACGTTCCAGAAGTGCCAGAACTCGGACCTGGAGTCCACTATCTGGACCTTGTTGGAGGGAGAGCCGACGGAATAGACGCGGCACTGGGATTCTATATCCAGCTTGAAGTCCCTGGTATTGCCGCTCATGTCACATCCCATGACCGAGAGGTTGGCCCTGTTGGTCGCGGATATAGCGGCCCCTGTAGCTCCCGTTATGGTCATTCCCGAAAGCGAGGTCACCTCGCCTCCCGAGACCGATATGGCGACTATGTCGTTGGTGAAGGTCGCACCGCTCAGGCCGAACCCTTTGACATCCTCAAGGGATATACCTGCCTGAGTGTTCATTATGAATGTCTCAGAGGACATGACTATGTCATCGGCCTGGACCAGGACACCGACCTTGTTGTTGTCATAGGTGTTGCCGGAGACAGTCCCAGGCGTCGCTCCTACCTCTAGCAGCAATCCAACGTCGTTCCTTTCAATGGTGTTCCCTACTATCTGGGGTTGGCAAGCAACAGGTCTTATTCCGTAGGGTGATGGCCCATTTATCATGTTACCCTGTACAGGTATGTTAGTCCCATTGAGGACGAGAACATTACCGTTCGTATTCCTTGAGATCTCACAGTTCTTTATGGACCCGACGGTATTGTCATATTTCACGCCCACATTCTTATTGTCACTTATCATGCAGCCCATTAGGTCAACAGTGTTCGATGGGTCTATCACATTGACCCCGTTGACCTTGTTGTCGGCTATCTCCACGTTCTGCAGGTTGGCTACGGTGGGGGTCAGGTTGGTGCTAACACCGTGCATCCCGTTCCCGTTCGCGGTCCCGCCGGTCATATAGACGGTCTGCATATAGCTTGCGCCCGTGTCATGTGCAAGTTCAAGGCCCCACCTTCTGTTATTGTCAAGATGGCAGTTCACCAGATTGATCGTTCCGGTCCTCCTTGAGGAATAACCGTCCCTGTTCCCGCTGAAGGTGGTGTTGGTGATGGTCATGGTCCCGCCGACTATGGGGTCGAAGGTGAAACCGAACTCATTCTTGGTATTGAGGAACTTGCATTGGTCAATGATTCCCGTAGCCCCATAGAAGTACTGGCCGC
>JBFYMY010000028.1:0-7528 GCA_041304645.1 Thermoplasmatales archaeon | reverse complement strand
TACATTTTATTTATTGGGTTGTTTCCTTCCGGGACAATGAATGATAGGCTCCCACCGCCGAGGCTGGTTGTAGAGGCCCTAGTGAAAAAAACCATAAACTTCCAATCCGGCTCCGAAAGATAGGCTATCCCAACGTAGGATCCGTCCGCTGCAATGGAACCCAACTTGTAGCTGTTTCCCGTGTTCGTGGATGTGGGGAGCGGAACCTCGCTCTGTGAGGACCACGTTTGACCGAAATTGGTCGAATAGAGAACAATATAGAAACTTCCTCTGTAATAGAGGACAAAGAGGTTCCCGTTGGGGTCGAATGTGACCTGTAACTCCTTGTAGTTGTTCTCGGGTCCGCTGACCTCATAACCTGTGCTCCAGGTCGACCCTCCGTCTGTGGATATCCTGCACATTATCTTGTAATTTAGGTAGGTCTGATCGTCAGAGTTGTCCTGGTAAACCACAGCTATCGTGTTCTGGGTCGTACCCTCATGGACCGCAATGGATGGCCATATCTGCTTCTGGTTGGCATTGGTCACACCCGATAAAAAATCGAAGGGGGCATCGAAGGATGTTCCACCGTTGGTGGACCTCTTGAAGAATATATGGGGTGCCGATATGCCCGCAGTCGTCCTATCCTCATATACCATATAGATATGGGCAGTGGGTCCAGATCCTACGACAGCCGTCCTCAACCGTTCCTGTTCTACATTATCGCTCGTCAATGCCACCTGGAAGCTGAAGGTGGCTCCGGTCGCCATCATGTTAAGGAACGGGACCGCCAGCAGGAAGGCGACCGCGAACACTGTCAGGTAAAGGGCCAAGGCCCTTCGGTTCTTGTCCATTTTTCTTCCTCCGATACGAGCTATCCTAGGTGTGGCAGTACATTGACCCTCTGGATAGAAATACTTTATTGGGGGATGACTGCCTATCGAGGCCATTCGGGACTGGGAAGCGGTCAATATTTATAAACGTTCTTTTAGATGGTCATACCCCCGTCCCCCGTTCATGCACCTGGGCCACGTCTAGTGACAAGGACAAAACGTTATATACGGTAACTTATTGTCCCAACCGAACCGGAGGACCGACAATGGTCGAGTTCGAAACGATAAACTTCAAGACTATCCCGTTCGGGAAGAGGAACTTCATAGAGGTGGCCCGCAAGAAGGCCGTGGGCGGCAACAGGGGAGAGACGGAGTTCATCTCCCTCTCCAGGGGCTACTTCAAACAGGACGATACGAAGCAGTTCCAGAAGGGCAAGTCCATAACGCTTCCCCTGGACGAGAACGTCAGGAAGGAGATAGCGCAGTACCTCATGGAGATCTGAGATAAGGAACGGTCCGCTGAGGAACGGTGATAAGATGGTAGAGTTCAAAGCAGTGATAGCGGATGTCAAGAGCGGCAAGACCTACAATGCCCAGGTATCGGGCCAGCATGCGAACAGGCTCCTGGGGATGAAGATAGGGGACGAGTTCGACGGTCTGTTCGTATCCCTCCCCGGTTACAAGCTTAAGATAACAGGCGGCTCCGACAAGGACGGGTTCCCCATGAGGAACGACCTTCCCGGCCAGCAGAGGAAGAGGGTCCTTCTCTCCGAGGGATTGGGATACCATCCGACACATGAGGGCCAGCGCAAGAGGAAGACGATAAGGGGCAACACCATCTCCTCCGAGATAGTCCAGGTGAACATGAAGGTCACATCCTTCGGGCCCAGGCCCATAGAGGACCAGCTAAAACAAGGGGAGACCAAATGAAGGTCAAGAACCCGCCGGTCGTGAACATAGGATTGGTCGGCCATGTCGACCATGGTAAGACGACCCTCACCGAAGCTCTGACCGGCGTCTGGACCGACACCCACTCAGAGGAGATAAAGCGCGGGATCACCATCAAGCTCGGCTATGCAGATGCGCAGTTCATGAAGTGCCCGAAGTGCCCGGAACCGCAGTGCTACACCACCGCGGTAAAATGCGCTCACTGCGGGACCAAGACAGAGGTCCTTAGGGCGGTCTCCTTCGTCGATGCTCCCGGGCACGAGACCCTCATGGCGACAATGCTCTCCGGAGCGGCTATAATGGACGGCGCCCTCCTCCTCATCTCCGCCAACGAGAAATGCCCCCAGCCCCAGACAAGGGAGCACCTGATGGCCCTTGACTTCATAGGCATAAAGAACGTTATTATCGTCCAGACCAAGATAGACCTTGTGACCGAGGAAACGGCCAAGAGGAACTACCAGCAGATCAAGGACTTCGTCAAGGGGACCGTCGCGGAGAACGCACCTATAGTCCCGGTCTCCGCCCATCACGGGTCGAACCTTGACATACTCATCATGTTCATAGAGAAGTTCATCAAGGAACAGCCCCATAAGAGCGATAAGCACCCAAGGATGTACATAGCCAGGTCGTTCGATGTCAACAGGCCAGGCATGGATTACAAGGACATCTCGGGGGGCATTTTGGGCGGCTCCCTCCTACAGGGGGTCCTGAGCGAGGGTGACGAGATCGAGATAAGGCCCGGCATCCAGGTGGGAGAGAAGGGCACGTCCAATATGGTGTTCAGACCGCTCCGGACGCAAGTGATCTCCCTGATGGCAGGCGGAAAGCCCAGGAAGAGCATCACACCCGGGGGCCTTGCGGCCATAGGGACAGGCCTCGATCCAGCACTGACCAAATCCGATTCCCTCATAGGTTCCGTCGTCGGACTGCCAGGCCATCTCCCCGAGGTCCGGGACAAGATGTCATTAGAGGTCCACCTGATGGAATACCTGGTCGGCCTTGACGTGGAATCCAAGGTGGATAAGATAAGGACCAGCGAGGTCCTTATGCTCAATGTCGGAACATCGACCACGGTAGGCATCGTCACATCCCCTCAGGGGGACAAGGTCGAACTGAACCTGAAGATGCCCGTCTGCGCCGAGCCGGGACAGAGGGTCGCCATCAGCAGAAGGGTCGGCAGCAAGTTCAGGCTCATAGGGTACGGAATGATCCTTTAGGGGGATGCCAACACCATGCCTCAGGCCGGGACCAAGAGGCTCATACTAGATTCCAACGCCCTCATCGCCCCGTTCCAGTTCTCTTTCAATCTGGACCTCGAGCTCGAGAGGGTCCTTCCCGGGGTACGACCAATAGTCCCTACACCGGTCATAAGGGAACTTGAGCATCTAGCAGGGAGGGGGGAAAGGTTGGCCAAGGCTGCCCTCGCCCTTTCATCGAAATACGAGACCATCGACATCAAGGGCAGGGGAGATGCACCCATTTTCAACCTTGCTGTGAACATGTCCTGGCCCGTCCTGACCATGGACAGGAAGCTGAGGGACAATCTGCTCAAAAGAGGGGTCCCTGTCCTGTTCGTCAGGGGCTGGGGCAAGCTAGAACTGAGGGAGCCTTGATGTTCAAGGTTCGCCAGTGTCCTCAGGTCCGTTGACCCATGGTCTGTAGGAGTTCTCGCCCGGCTTGTTCGCCGAGGGGCTGAACGCAGGGTCCCCGTAGATGGTGAACATGGACACTTCCTTCCAGTGGGCCCCCAGGAGACCTCCCTGCCAGTCGGGGTCATCCAGCTCCTGGATGAAGGGGCTCACCTTCTTGTCATGGATAGGGTTGTATATGTAGCGGTTCTCCGCCCATCTCAGGGCCTGGCCCACGGTGGGATGGTCCGCCTCCTTGTTGAGGACGGCGTCCCAGAAGAATGCGAACCACGCATCGTTCAGGTCCCATTCGTAATTACCGTCCCCCCACCGCCCCACGATCACGCCTGGGAGCCATTCCTCGGATGCCGAGGAGGTGTCCTGCATGATGTTGGAGAAGCTGACCTCTGTCGCCCCGCCTGCCACGATCGCACCGCCGTAGAGGTAGTTCAATGCGAAGGTCCGCTGTACCTCAATGGGCTCTGCTGGCTTCCACCAGCCCGCCCCGTGTATCTTCGTGTTCATGCAGGCGACCCAGAAACCGACCTGGGGCGGAAGGAGCATCGCCCCCACCTCCTCTGCCCGGAGCACCCCGCTCTCCGAACCGCTCACAGCATAAGGGACCATGTACAGGGAACCGTACTCCGACCCATGACCCCTGTACGCTACGAAACCGGATGCCTCCATGGCCGCGTTCATGTCCGCGGGTGTCTTGGGGTCGACACCGTCGCCGATGAGTATGTCCCTGCCAACCCCGGTCGGACCTATGTAATCGTAGGTCATCCCCTCATCCTCTGCGTCCCTGCACCAGAACCTGGCAGGGGTTACCTGGCCCCTCTCATAGGTGATCTCATAGCCCGAGAAGGAGGTCCCATGGTTCCTCCATGCCATCTCCTCGCTCCCCGAGGTGTAATCGACGCTTACCGTATCCTTGAACGAATCGAACATGTAGGTCCTGACGATCTGGTTCGACATGCCCTGGACGTTCAGGTTGACCAGCCTCCCCACGGCCGAGTCCATGTAGTAAGGGTCATCCCCAAGGAAGCCGTAAGCGACATCGGAACTGACCAAAAAGTCCCCCTCCACACCATTGGGGTCCGATGATGTCTGGTCAGGGAGCTGGAACTGGGGAACCGCCGATGCGGAGCCCACCAACGTCACGTAGGTCGGTATGCCGTTCTCCAGTGAGGCTTCCTTAAGGGCCAGATAGTAGCCTATGGCCCTGGAGTTCAGCTCAAGGTCCATGTCCCCTATCTCCTGTGTCGACGGTGAGTATTCGGTCAATACGTAAGCTGACCTGTATGCGGCAACCTCTCCTGCGACCGCCGATAGTGCAGGAATGTGGAACTTGTCGTCCGAACCGTTATACCCGGGAGAGGAACCGAGGGTCTGAACGCTCAGGTCGTCCGGATTCACGACCATCACATAATCGAAAGGTACATCCAGCTCCCTGAGCTCGGACCAAGCCTCATCCTGCGAACCAAAGGTGGAGGGGCCACCGACAAGGACCTTGTTAGTGAGCCGTGCTATGGGGGCCGCCCAGAGGCCCTCCTCATGGTCCTTGACGGTAAGTAGACCATCGAACCCTTTGAACCTGCCCAGGCTCAGCGGGCCCATGTCATATTTTCCCGCGACCTTCACCTGGCCTTCGGCAGGGAACGACGCTTCAGGGTCCTTGCAGAATAGCAGGAAATCCAACGTCTCAAGGCCAAGTGATGAGAGGGTATCCGCCTGGTGGGCGTCGAGCGAGCCGTCCTCGGTCAGAACGAAGTAAGGATGGTAGGTGCCATCTGGTCCCACGACCAAAGAGGACAGCATGGTGGAGAACAACATTCCCTCTTCGTCCACTGGCATCTCCATCAGGACCCCGTAGTCCGCCGGAAGGTCCACGGATGGTGAGTATTCCGGTCCTTTCGGCCCTTCCTCCCTAAGAAGTAGATATGCAAATGAGGTAAGGAGGAGAAGGACTACCAGAGATGCCCCAGCGATGAGGATCGTCCTGCGCTTTCCGTCCGATCGAACCTGGACCATATGAAGGGCATGACATACTTCGTAATAATCGTTTACGGTCCTTTAAGGCCTGGGGAGGTACATTCCTGCGTTCCACTGGCCAGTGATCATATCATCACCTCCACTCCAAGGATTAGGGTTAAGTAGTTGTTGCTATCATGCCAAAAGCCGTATGCCGGACGAACCGAGCACCGAACCATCGAACGAGGTCAAAGAGCTCCGATCCGAGGTCTCAAGGCTCAAGCACGAGATCCACATGAGGGCCGAGCTTGCCCGGGTGGTCACCTCCTTCACAAGACCCGAGGAACTGATGCCAAATATATTGGAGGTCCTCTGCAAGGGCTTTGGGGCAAGCGGTGGGGCCCTGTTCTTCAGGGAGAGGGGGTCGAGCGATATCAAGCTCAAGGCCACGTACAAGTTCGATGCGAGCTATGCGATGAAGTACCAGAAGATACACCTCGGCACCCATCTGACGGGTTTGGTGGCCCAGACCGGGGAGGGTATGGTCATAAAGGACTCCTCAGGGGACAGGAGGACGACAAGGGATGTCGTTGACATCCTGAAGTACAGGAGCGCGGTGGTCGTTCCCGTCACGGCCGAGAGCGAGGTCGTTGGGATAATCGCACTTGTCAACGAGACCCCAGGCTTCTTCACCGAGATAGACCTAAAGAAGCTCGAGTTCATGGGGGCCCATATATCCCTTGCCATAGTCAACGCCTTCCTGAACCAGGAGGTCATGCTCGAAAGAGAAAAGACCCTGGACATCCTGGACCGTGTGGACGAAGGCGTCTATGAGGCCGAGGTGGGGGTTCCTTTCGATAAGATGCCTGACGTGGAGGCCATGACGATAACCTTCTACAGGAACGCTGCCTTCACTCTCCTCAATCCCAGTTTCGTCAGGCAGTGCGGTTTCGACCTGGCCCTTGGGAGCCCCGTTTTCAAAGGGTTCGAGGACATCCAGTTCTTCAGGATGCTCCGCGAGGTCCTGGACAAGGGCGATGTCAAGGGGATAGAGAGGAAATGGATCGGGGAGGAGGAGCGGCAGTTCGAGGTCTCCATGGTCAGGGTCGATAAGGAAGGGAAGATAAAAGGCGTCAAGGGCACGAGGAGGGACGTGACCAACAGGCTCCGTATGGAGGAGAAGCTCAAGGAGAGCAAATCCCAGACCGAGCTCTACATGGACCTCCTGTCCCACGATATCTCCAATATCAATACCAGCGTGCTGGGCTTCCTGGACCTGATGGGAGAGAAGCTGACCAGGTCCAAACAGAGCGAGGACCTCAGAAGGTATATCGTCCAGTGCAGGTCCGCGATGGAGAGGTCGAATCAGATGATATCCAAGGTCAAATCCCTCTCCAGGATACAGAGGCAGTCCCCCGAGCTCAGCATAACCGACCTGGAGGAGAGGGTGCTCAAGGACCTGGAGAAGGTCAGGACGCAGTTCAGCGAGAGGAACATCCTTCTGAACTACGAGGCCCAGGACAGAGGTCCTTACATAGTAAGGTGCGACGAGATGATAGACGAACTCATCTTGAACATCTTCAGGAACTCCATCACGAACACACATGGTAATGATGTTGATATTGACCTTGATATCAAGGATTACAGATACAACAACGTTGATGGTTTCCTGCTCTCGTTCTCGGACCATGGCAGGGGCATCCCTGACGATATGAAGGAAAGGCTCTTCGACAGAAGGTTCAGGCAGGACGGCAATCTCCCGGGGTCCGGTCTCGGGCTCTCTGTAGTGAGGGGGATAGCCGAGAGGTATAGCGGTAGGATATGGGTCGAGGACAGGGTCACCGGGAACCACAAGGAAGGAGCAAGGTTCATGTTGTTCCTGCCGTCTGCTAGGTTCGAAGGGATAGAAAAAGAATGTCAGTCCACCATTTAGTAGAAAGGAATGGAATGGTTAATAAAGGGACGATGTCTACCGTCGAAAAAATGCCACCATAGCTTAGCCCGGTTGAGCGGCTGATTCGTAATCAGCAGGTCGAGGGTTCGAATCCCTCTGGTGGCTTACTTTTTCATTAATTCTAAACCAGAGGGTTCGAACCCGTAGGTCTTGGGACCTTGAGCACCATGAGTTCATATTACAAATGAGCCAAATGACCACCACATTAAATATTT
>JBFYMY010000027.1:0-7486 GCA_041304645.1 Thermoplasmatales archaeon | reverse complement strand
TTCGAGGTCCAGGAGATATCCCAATGGTTAAGGGGCATCGAGGGTGTCAAAGAGGTCAGATCGAACATCGACGTGGAGCACATCCACGTTGATGAATGGTTGGCCGGGGAGATAGAGAGAAAGTGGTTAGCTATGGCCATCTGAATAACTAGAATACATTTCTTTTGAGATGTACCTTAAAAATTTTTACTAAAAATGAAAAAAGGAATGGGATAAGAGATGACCTCCATGGTCCATAGAGGTCATCTCTAAGGTCCCACCCATCTATACCTTTTCTTTTTCATAAATGGTTCTATATTATAACGAATGTCTGTTCCTGCCCATAAAGAATCTTAGTATCCAGATCAACACCAGGACCAGGAATACAAAGAACAGGATCTTCGCTATGAGGCCTGCCACTCCGGCAAGCAATCCGAATCCCAGGAACCCTGCTACGAGTGCTATCACTACGAACACGATCACCAGGCCCAGAAATCCCATTCCATCGGCCATTTTTTCACCTCGAACCTCTAATCATCATGATTTCGTTTAATCCGTTGCCTCCTCTCTGAAGCAAGAAAGGTTATTCTGTACTTTTTTTGTCCGTTCAACTCAATGAACATAGGGTAGATGGTCATGGGATAGATCAAAATAAGAGCGAAAGGTCATTAAGATCCCATGTTCATTAGAATATCATGAATTCGATACTGTGATGAACTTCAAGCATACATGATATCATCATGCTGGTCATGTTTGAGCTTCTCCCTTGTGACCTTGTCCTTCTTGCCTTTCTTATGCTTCACGGCCTTCCTCTGGGTCTCATCCTTTCCTAAGAATAGGAAATCCGCTCTGATCAGCTTTACGAACATCCTGTCCGGGAGCCTGTCAAGCGTCACCCAGCCTCTACCTTCCATCCCGATCAATGTCCTTCTTATCTCTCTTCGCTCCATACCGGTCCTTTCGGAGATCTCGATATCATCTATGGGATATCTCTCCAGCAGTACCTTTAGGACCTTGGCCTCTTTTGTAGTGGCAATGACTAGGACCATTCAACGGTCACCCCCGCCGCTCAGCAACATGAAAACCGTCTTCACATCACAGAAAGACGCTTCGGTCTTTAAAAGGGTATGGGAGAACCTGCTCCTGCTAGCCTTGAAACCTTTTTCGTTCAGTGCTTTGATTATTTTCTCTATAGGTGGGGGTGATGATCCGAGCCTTGATGCCAGCATGTTCAGGTCGTAGCCGCCCGGGGGGAGCCCCGACTCGCTCGAAGCCCTTCTCAGCATGTTCTCTGTGCCCTTGACCGTCGTTAGGTACTTCACAGCTCCATTCCCTGACGTCAATGTCCCAAGGGCAGCTTCTATGAATGACGGGTCCTCTAGCGGACCGAGCCAGAGAGGGCCAAGAGCTGATCTGCCCCCTCCCTCTTTGGAAAGGTCGTTAAGTGTTTGGAGCGGTACAGGGGCCGCCGGTGGGTCAAGGACCAAATAACCCAACGACCTCATTGCCGAATCTGCCTTGCTCCCGCTCTTGACCACCCTGAAATAACCTCGGATATAATGGTCCGAAGAATAGAGAAAGAGAGGTTCAATCCCCCGCTCTATAGTGGATGCGCATCGAGCTATATATCCCACTAGGACCCTGCAGGAGATCTCATGTAGATATTCGGTCTTGACGATCTGGGTCCAATACCTCCTCATGGCTGCCTTTCTGGCGGACCCGGTCAAAGCAGCGGTATCCGTTGCGGTAACAGCAAGTACACCACCGGACAGCAATGAGGATAAGGCCGAAGGGATGAATGGGACTGGGGACCCGAAGGGGTCCACATCGATGTAGGAGTACCTTCTACCTTGGAGATGGGCGTTAAGGTCATCTTGGAAGAACTCTGCATGGGCCTGGTTCTCCAGGGCGCTCCTCTTTGCATGTTCCACGGCCTCTCCTTCCCTGTCGCATCCCATATACCTGACGGTCCCGTTCATATCGCCTATCTCAAGGGAGAACCTTATGGCCCTCATACCTGAACCACAAAGACCGTCAAGGACATCCTTGTGGTTCTTACCAGGTAGCATTCCAGTATCAAGCATGGTCGATAGAAAAAGAACAGAAATGTCCCTGTTCTGGACCATGGAAGGGTTGTAGAAGAGAGCGCTCTTGGTACCCGGCCCTTTGGGACCGCCAGAAGGTACTAGTTCCATGAGAACTGCGCCCTCTTTGATGGTGATCGGACCTTCTTGAGCACCTTTCACATTGCCCATGGGGCCTGTCAGTGTCGGGTCGGCTATTAATGGATTTCCTGGACACTATACTATGCGTACTCTCTCCAGGTGTTCTTGCATTTTGTGCATCTGTAGAAACGGGTCGTCGCCTCATCTGCTGACCTTGTCTGTCTGAGATGCCAATAAGCACCCCGGTTGCCGCATTTGGAACAGAAGACCTGGTCATCTATCGGCATCGTGTCAAGGTCCTCGAAGACCGCTATGTCCATTGGGTTCTCCATGAACTTGAAACCGCACGCAGTGCAGTTGTAAACGATGGGCGAGAGGACCGTATCGACGGTAAGGAGCCCGTCCTCGGCCTTCACTGTTTTGGACACCTCTATACATGTGCCCTTCTTGTTGCATTTTGGGCAGACTATCCTTGGGTCGGTCTTCCTGTCAGGTCTATTCTGTCCTTCCGCCCCTGGGATATCCTTGGTATAACCGCATATATTGCATTTCAAGGCCCCGTTCTCATGTTTGAGCAATTTCCTGCATGCGGGACAGAACATAGGAGGTTCCTCTGTGAAGGCCTTAATGCCAACAGCAGGAGCGATAAAAACCTTTTGCCAGACCGAACCGCTCGATCATGCATAACTGGCAGATAGTATAATAAAAGGTCAGGTCATCACTTCATCCGAGCAAGGTGCCTTTGATGAGCCAATCAACCAACTATTATCCGATATGTCCGATCTGCGCGAAAGGTCTGCTCGTGCCTGTCGTGATAGGGGCTGGTGAGGATAAGGATGTGAGATACAGGTGTACCGAACCATCCTGCGGCGTCAGGTTCGACAAGCATGGTTATGAGAGGTTCGATGAGGGAAGTCAGGAATGGAAAAGGCTGGGCAGGTGAGCATTTGCTGTTCCCCGACCCTTTGGTCGATAATGAAGGCCTAAGGTCCGCTGAGGCAAGGATAATGAGGACCCACACCCTTTGCTCGCATTGCCACATGGAGATAGTTGGTAAGGTCCACAGGTCCGGAATGAAAGCATATGATACGTACTGTTGGTCGATGAGATACATATTGGAACTGGAAGAGAGCGGTCCTGACCGTCACGGTGAAAAGGTGAGACCCCCCTCAGGGACAGATGGAAGATGAAGCTTGAGGCGTATTTCCTGGAAAAACGATTAATAGGGCCAAACTCCATTGGGAACTGGGTCCGAACATGAAGATATCCATAGAGAACATAACAGGCTCAATAAGATTGGAGGGCAGACCAGACCTGCAGAGGCTGTCAGAGCTGCTCCCGAACACCAATTATCAGGGCTCGTTCTTCAATGGATTGAAGTTCGAGATGAAGGACCCCGAATGCAGCGTCTTCGTTCTTGGGGACGGTACAATCAAGTTCAGCGGATTGAAACAGGAGAGCGAGCTCGAAAAGGCCGCACGGGCGCTCCTCTCTACCGATGCCTTCAGGTCCTCGGACCTCAAAGCCGGTCCCGATGTGAAGATAGAGGAGGTCATTGCATCGCACGATATGGGCTCACCTCTGGACGCAAGGTCGGTATACGAGGAGTTCAAAGAGGAAGGGATCGTTTATGACCCTACAGAGCTGCCCGGGTTCATACTCAGGCTTGGCAGGTCTGGAATAGAGGTCCTAATATTCCCTGAGGGAAAACTGATAGTGAAAGGGGCCCCCTCGGTGGCCGAAGCGGTGACCAGCCTTCATATGATAGGAACGAGGCTTGGTAAGGCCTGATTTCACAGGTGGCTTTTCTTGAACGCCCTTCCGATCATGGATTCGCATATCCATCTGGACCCAATAGGCGGGCCTGTCAAGGCGGTCGAACGTTTCTTGGATGCGGGCGGCACTCATCTTGTCATTGTACATAAACCTTATTCCAAGGGTCCTATCCTCGATCTTTCCGATTATGGAACGGCATTCAAGACCACCGTCAAGATGAAGGACCTGGCCTGTTCCATAGGCGCAAAGGCCAACTGCGTTGTGGGACCTTATCCAGGAGAGCTGCCACACCAGATCGAGGCAATGGGGCCAGATATGGCACTCGAGCTCCAGCTCTCGGCGGTCGGACTGGCCCTGGACATGTTGGATTCAGGAGAGGTCCTGGGCTTAGGTGAGGTCGGAAGGGTCCATTTCCCTGTTGCTCCGGAGGTGCAGAACCTCTGTGATAAGGTCTTGATCAAAGCAATGGAAGGTGCCTCCAGGCGGAAAGCACCGGTCGTCCTCCATACTGAATCCATAACATCCAACGAGAACCTCATGGCCCATCTGGGAGAGCTCTGCGACAGGGCCGGTCTGAGCAGGGAAAGGGCCATAAAGCATTACAGCGACCCAAAAACGGTCAGATCAGCGTTCGATATGGGCCTGTCCGCATCCATGCTCTGCAGGAAGGACTATCTCAGGGAGATGCTCGAGACCGGGACCTATCCTCTCCTTGAGACGGATTTCATTGATGACCCCACAAGACCGGACGTCGTCCTCCCCCCCGATTCTGTCCCCAAGAAGGTACGATGGGCTAGAGAGGCAGGGCTTCTAGATGATGACGGTCAGTACGAGCTCATGGTCTCGGTCCCTATGAGGGCTTACGGGATCGATACCCTAGGCCGGTCCTGAAGGTGCCTCATCAGCCATAAGGTCAGGTTCTCTGGCATGCCTCATAGGTAAAGAATATATACCCTTCTGCCCTTAGTAAAACGTCCCTTCGTCAGGGTATTCTGGATACAAGGCCAGGAGGTATGGTTCAGTGTCTATAATGAAAATCGGGAACACAAGGGCGTCCATTATCCCTAAGATGGCATCGATAATGCTGGTATTGCTCCTAATGAGCACCTTACCGTTCATAGTCCAGGGGAACGAGGACCTGGAACCGGTCCATAGGACCTCGGGAAGCACGAACAATGCCAAACTGGGTTGGAACGTTACGGCATTGAAGGACATCGATGGGGACGGGATAACGGACTATGCTGTAGCCGCTCCCGGTGAGAACAGGGTCTATATCTTCAATGGCCCCTGGTCATCATCGATGTCCCTCGCAAGTCCTAATTGGAGGATAACAGGTCCAGCCTCCAGCAACTTCGGTTGGGATGTGAACACCATCGATGATTACACTGGCGATGGGAAGAACGAGGTGATAATCGGGTCCCCAGGAGAGTCAAAGGCATATGTGTTCATAGGAAGGTCCAAGGAAACCAACACAATCTTGCTCACCCAGTCGAATGCGGCCATTTCCATCATAGGGGCCTCCGGAGATCACCTGGGCCATTCCGTCGCCGGAATAGATTTTGAGGACAACGACAAGATATTCGCTATAGTTGGCGCTCCGAGACAACTGCATACGATAAATGAGCTTGGTGGTGACTACAGGACCGGTGCCGTATATCTGATAAACCTTTCTCTGGCTTTGAGCGAGGGCAGGACGAGCGTGACCCCTGAGACCGATAAGGCCTATACATCATCCGGCGGAGCCAGGCTTGTATTTGTGATATATGGGTATGATGATAACGGTTGGTTTGGCTTCACTGTCGAAAATGTAGGTGATATTAACGGTGATGGGATAGAGGATATGGGAATGGGTGACCCCTTCTATTCACCGGTCACTACGGTCACATGGCTGGAAAAGGGGGCATTTTACGTTCATTACGGAAAGAACATAATGATGGAGGTCCCTGAGAAATATCCCAGCAACCTTGACGGGTTCATATCTGGACAGGTCAACAGGTCCAGATTGGGTTGGACCGCTGGTGCAGTAGGAGATACAACGGGAGGTCCCGGCTCCGGGGATGAGCTCATGGTATCTGCCCCGTTCCAGGGCGAGGGCAAGGTATTTCTGTTCTACGGAGCAACATCGCTGCAGAGGGACCTGAGCCAGCCTGGGACCTTCGATGAGAACTTCTCTGGTGAAGAGATGGGGGATAGGTTCGGGTGGTCCATAGCCAGATCCGACATAGTAGGTCCGACGACCCCTTCGATATCGATCGGAGCGCCCGGCTATGACAACAGGACCGGTGCCTTGATGGCCGAATCAGGCGCTGTCTATTCTTTCTGGTCATGGGCATCATCTAACGATGCCTCCGCTGCCAAAGCGAAGTTCTACGGGAGGGCTGCAGGGGATAACATAGGATACTCGATGTCCCATGTGAACTATACGAACGGAGCTACCTATCAGCAATGTGTTCTGGTCTCCTCTCCCAACGCCGGTGCATCGAACACCGGTGACCTGGAAGTGCTCAGAAGGAACCAGCTGCCCCTATTGAAGGACCTATCCATATCCCCGCCCACCGGTTCCGCCACGACCATGTTCGACCTGGGCATAACATACAAGGACATGGAGGGGGACCCTCCTGAGGTCATAACGTTGGATGTTTTCAGCGATGCAAACGGTCTGGACCTGAAGAAGACCATATCACTTTCCAGGGACCCTGCCGATACGAATACCATAGATGTTGGAGTGAAGTACATCGGTAAGAGCACGCTCCCGAATTCCATTACGAAGCTCCAGCCCAACGGACCTCTCTATGTGAAGGCGATCGCGAGGGCGGTTAGGGGGTCCAGGGACCCTGTAAGCAATGCCTTAAAACCTGTCCAAGGACCAGTGGTGGATGGTGTTTTACCTTCTGCGGTGGATAATATCAACTGGATCAAGGGGACCTCCGTTCCTGTCGAAGAGAGGATACCGGGCACGTTCAAGATATCCTTCGAATGGCCCGAAGAGAACGAGGGCTTCCTTGATACTAGTGTAAGCGGAACCGGAAGGGTGAAGATGCTCCAGATCAGATATGCAATAGGAAATGCAACGCTCACTAACCAGGATTGGAACGATTACAAGGTCTACCGTAACTTCACCGGAGGGGAGATCGAGAACTACCTGACAAGGGAAGAGGTCTTGATGGGCATAGAGGACATCACAAAGAACCCCTTGGGCATCAGGTTCGATCCCAGAAGCTATGTTTCCATAGCCTTCAGGGCGGTGGACGAGGTTGGGAATTGGGGCAATGTCTCCTATACAATTACCGCTCAGGTCTATTTCAGGCCCCTGGACATCCCGGATGTCTGTTTAGAGGTCGATCTCCAGGATCACAAGGGTGAGGATGGGGAGGGGGACAATGGCGGAGCTTTGAAGTTGACATTCATCCCTCCGAACATACAGCATATCGAAGACATAGGTTACTTCTGGGTCTTCCTCGAAATGCTTCCGTTCACGAGCGTCTCGGACCTTAAGGCCAATGATTCGAACAG
This sequence comes from Thermoplasmatales archaeon, assembly GCA_041304645.1. Classification (GTDB taxonomy): domain Archaea; phylum Thermoplasmatota; class Penumbrarchaeia; order Penumbrarchaeales; family Penumbrarchaeaceae; genus JALOTP01. Next base: position 53 of record JBFYMY010000027.1, on the reverse strand, counting down.
ACAGCCGGACCTGATGATAACCCCGGCAGATGAAGAGGGGTTCTACAATCATA
>JBFYMY010000026.1:0-3901 GCA_041304645.1 Thermoplasmatales archaeon | reverse complement strand
CAAGGGAACGAACTCTTACATGGACTGGGTCCGCAGCGAGGATGTGGATATAGATGACATCAAAACGGGGAACGCATCCTCAGGGATGAATTCCACGTTCCTTGTGGTTGCCAATTTCTCCATCATGAACATAACCGAGTTCGACCGGACCATAGGGATCGGCGACAGGGACGTTTACTATCTTGTCATAGCCCTTCACAGGTATGCCGGAATGCCGGCGGTCGATATCCTGCTCATGACCTCCACAGTGGACTATGAGATCTCCTGGGAGTTCGATGATAAGGATGTCCCTCTATGGCTTCTACCCCTGGCAATGCTATTCTTCATAGCCGGGACCGTCCTGGTCGTCTATTATGTTTGGACAAGGACGGTCCGCGTCCCGGAGCTCCCGGCCGAAGGTCACATCGGACCGAACCGGGGGGCTCGTATCACCCCTCATTCCCCGAGAGGCCCGGTCGGACGTCCGCCTTCGCGGAGATAGGCCTATTCAGCCTTCTTGGATTTGTTGATGTAGTTCATCTGAAGGTCCATGAGGGTCCTTCTCAGGTCCTTTTCCAGCTTCTTTTCAAGGTTAGGGGAGAGAACGTTCAGGTTTGCCTCGAACAGGTCTATGGCGAGCTTGGCCTGGGCAAGATCGAGCTCGGGGACCGTCCCGCCGTGGAGCGGTACGAGCCCGAGGTGGTGCCACGCCTGGCCAGCATATAGGGATAGGTTGTAGGTGGCAACATCCTTGACGGAACTCAATGCCTTCAGCAGTGCTTCCTGTTGGTCAACCTCGGTCTCTCCGGATCCCTGACTTTCCTCATCGGTCGTGGTCAAACCTCCTTTTTCATCGAGGTATGGCGACCTTATTTTAAATCTCTTCTCTTTCGCCCACTGACTTTGCCCCAACCCTCGTCATCATCATCGTCCAACCAGTCGACCAGTGTTCTTTTCATCGGTTTGCTTTCGGGTCTCTTGTCCAATGGTCGCTCATCGTCCAGGTCGATCTCGAAATCCTCCTCGTCCTCATCCTCCTCCTCCCCCCAATCCTCATCCTCAGGGTCGTCATCCTCGTCCCAATCGACACCCGAGGAACGGACGGTCCTCCTGTTGACGGCTGAAGGGCCTGCCCCCGATAAGGTCCTTGGGGTTTTTTCTCGGACAGGGTCCCTACTCTTAGCTCCCCCTTCGTCCATGCCGCTCCTTTTAAAGAGAGTGTCCCCATCGGATCGCGAGCGGACCTCGAAAGGGTGGCCCTTGGTGAAATAGTCCCGGTCCTCCGCTGAGGCCCTGAAATCCGTGATGGGGGCGCCGTTCTCGTCCCGTGGCAGGTCGGTCTGGGGGGTATCAGGGTCAGGGAAATCGCCCTCTCTCTGGCCGGAGAGGTCCATGCGTTCGAAGGTCTTTATCTGCTCTTCCAGGAACTTCTTGAGGTCCAGAGCCCTCTCGACCTCTTCGCTGCCGCCAAGGTCCCTCAGGCCCTTTCTCAGCTTCTCCTCTGATATCTTTCCCTCCCTGAAAGCGGTCAGGAGGGCGCGTTTCTTCTTCATGACCTTGAGGGCGGCGGGATCAATCTTCTTCAACTTGGCGGGGGTTGTACCAGGGTTGGTGGTTTTTGGTCCCTGCCCTCTCGCGTGGAAACGCAGTCCGCATACCGCACAGTAATCAAGATTGAAGGCGTTCCTTTCAGAACAGTTGGGGCATATGTCGGGGTTCGCTCCCATCCTGTTCGGATTGATAGATTTCTATATATATTTTAAGTGAAAAATCACGAAAATAGGGACGAACGGATGGAACGTCCCTATCGTTTTACCGCGGACCTATCTTGCTGGAACCATCGGAACGTGGACCTGATCCCCTCCTTTAATCCCACGGAGGGCTCCCATGAGAGCTTCTCGGCCGCTAGTCCGATATCAGCGCAGGACCTCTTTATCTCCCCCTTCCTTGGAGGCATGTTGACGGTCCTAGAAGGGATGCCCGCGGCCGAAGCCACCTCCATGGCCAGGTCCGATATGGAGGTCTCCCTGCCAGTACCGATGTTATAGGTTCCGGGGGTAGGGCTGGATGCCGCGCAGTAAATGGCCTCTGCAACATCATGGACATTGACGAAGTCCCTGGTCTGTTCACCGTCCCCGTAGATTATGAATGGTTCCGAGGAGAGGGCCCAGGACATGAACTTGCTTATCACACCAGAGTATGGATTGGACGGGTCCTGCCTTGGTCCGTACACGTTGAAGAACCGGAGTGACTTGCAGGATAGCCCGTACTGGGCGGAATATATCCTCATCAGCTGCTCCGATGAGAGCTTGTTGAGGCCGTAGGGGGATAGCGGTGCTGTGACCTGGTCCTCCCTGACCGGCACACTGGAAGAGTCGCCGAATACAGCAGCCGATGATGAGAACACGATGTTCTTGATCCCGGCCCTGAGCGCATATTCCAGGACGTTCAAGGTGCCGAGGTAATTGACCTCAAGGTCCTCCCGGGCATTCTCGAACGATGTGGTGACATCGACCCTGGCGGCAAGATGGACGATGGCGCTTATCGGGGGGCTTTCACCTAAGGACTGGGGTGTCAGGGACAGCTCCAAAGGCCTCCTGATATCTCCCTTGATGAACCTGAAGGAGGGGTCATCCATCCATCTTTCCAGGTTCTTCATAGAACCAGAGGAGAGATTGTCAAGGACCATGACGGGATGACCTCGCTCCATGAGAAGGTCCACCAGGTTCGAGCCTATGAACCCGGCCCCGCCTGTGACAAGCACCATCTCATTGTTTAATGCCATGGTCAGACCTCCCGACATCGGTCATGGGGCTATTAGACCCACCATATAAAAATCATTCAATGAAGGGACAACGTTCGTTATGATCTGTGAAGGGGCGGATCCAGACCCATTCCGGGAAGGTCCGGGCCCTATCCCAAGGACTGACCCCGCTTCCCCTCGTAAAGGAGGTAAAAACAAGTGAAGAGGAACGCAGGTCCGAACAATGCAAGGACCATTCCTAGCCCTGGTACCATCATGAGCACGAGGTTAGCGGCCTGGAAGAGCAGGCCCAGGCCGAGGGTCTCTCTCCAGTGCTCCTTCATGAACGAGATGGATGATGAAACGGCGTCCCAACCGCGCCTCCCCTCCTTCCACCACATAACGTAGGGCAGGTAATGTAGCGGAACGGTGACTATGCCTATGGCGGTTGTTAGGACCAGGATGATCAGATAGTATAGGAGAAACCCGAAGAAGGGGATGAAGATGACAAACACCAGCATGAATGAGGTGAACATATAGGGGACAAAGGTGACCACAAGGATGATGGCGATCTTGAGGAGCTCCATCTTCATAAAGGACCATCTGTCGTTCCAACCGGTCCTTGACACATCCCCGAACCTGGGAATATTGCCCGACATGACGGTCAGAACGGCTTTCGACATCCCCCCGTTCAGTATCCCGTTCACGAACGACATGATGACCATAATGATCGGAAAGAGGACAAAGAAGACCAGAAGCATCATGAATGGCAGTAGCAGCAAGGAAATTATGAACAAAGATGGGCCGCCATCGAAGAATAGCCCACTCATGAGGCCAATTATGGATAATAACATGATGACCATCATCATGGCCATTATACCAAAGACCAGGACCGATGCCACCAGCATTGCAATAAGGTAATATTCTGCGGATGGTACGATGAACCTTCCTATGTCCCTCTTCCACAGACCGAAGGCTTCTTTGGCTATTTCGTAGGCTCTCATATCTTTTTCGCCCCTTTCTTCTCATCGTAGAGGAGCTGAAGGGACGTCATCATATATGGTGGGCCCAAGATGCCGATGATGAGGCCTACTCCGGGTATTAATCTGGCCAGGAACAGGGCGATCATGTACAGGAACCCGAGTCCGAACACCTCGCCCGGGTATCTGAAAGCGAAGG
>JBFYMY010000025.1:0-10333 GCA_041304645.1 Thermoplasmatales archaeon | reverse complement strand
TAGGGTCCTGAACTCCCTTGAAGACGGGGTTCACACCGGATTCGACATCTGCGGAGATAGCGAACGAGGAACGCAACGAACCGCCAAGGTCCCGCCGCCTTCCCCTCTGACCCGCAAGCTCTAGTAGATTGTAGAAAGTGAGCTCCAGGAACATGGACCTGGCAGATGTGTTGCCCTCCGAGCCTGTCTCCTCCTTGTCAAAGCACATGACACCTCCCCACCTCTTGGGTATCACGCCCTGCTTCTTCAGGTCCATGAGCGCCCTCATGGCGCAATAGCTGGATACCCTATTGTCCTGGCCGTATGCCCCTATCAAGCCCCTGTCCAATCCGACCTCCCGCGGCGGCCAGGACGGGACAAGGCATAGTTCCGATGACACAAGGTCCTCCTCGACCATCCCGTACTGCTTGTTCAGATGTTCAAGGACCTGTCCTGCGACCGAGGGTCTGCCCTCGTCCTTTTCCATCTCCGCACGGCCCATCCCCGAAAGGGCCAAGAGCTCCTCGCCTTTTATACCCTCGAACAGCTTTCTATTGTCCTGGACCTTCCTGGAAAGGTGCGGGGGGAGGTCGGGTATGACGAACACCGGCTCATCGGGACCGTCACCGAGCCTTATGTCCACGAACGAGCCGTCGGACCTGACCACCCTTCCGTGCAGGGAGAGAGGGATGTTGACCCATTGATACTTCTTTATCCCGCCGTAGTAATGGGTCTTTATGAACGATAGCCCTGTGTCCTTATCGCCGTCCATGGGGAGCGGTTTAAGGTCGAGCCTGGGAGAGTCCAGATGGGTGACTATGAGGTTGACCCCCGCATCCGGACCATCTGAACCGGCAAGGAAGGCCGTTATCTCCTTGCCCCTGTTGGTGAAGAAGACCCCCTCTCCGGGAGAGATGGTCCTCAATTGCGTCCCATCCCCATCTTGGAAACCGGCCTCGAGGAGCGCTTCCTTCCAGTAGACCACAGCCTCCCTCTCCGTCCTGCAGATAGAGAGATGGCCCATGTAAGAGCGGGCAAGGTCCTCTATGCCCTCCTTTCCACCCATCTCGGTAGCGGACCAGCGGCGTTCCCATGAATACCGGTCCTTCCTGACCCTGCTCACTGCTTTCTTTACCACCTTTCCGGTCATCCTCACCCCCAGCGGCCTCGAGGGACAAATACCTTTTCCGGACACATGCTCTATGGTGGCCAGATATTGGTCCTAGGTATTATCCTGGGGATGAAATATCGACAAAACACATTTATATCCACACGGGGGATGGTCAGTATATAAGTGCATTCCCCCCAAGGAGGGCAAAGCTTGGTAAAGAAGGATACTAAGGTCTACAGACCCGGTGACCAGATCCATATAGCGGTCACCCAGAACTTCGAAAGGACCGCTACGGAGTTCTTCGATTTCTGCAACACCAACCACTACAATCCCTCCGAGGTCATAAGGTCCTGCATGGAGCAGTGGCTCGAGCGCCAGCAGAGGCTCAGGGACATGATGGACAGCCCTGTGGAGAGGGATGCCAGGGACCTCGTCGAGAGGGAGAGGCGTATCCTTCAGAGGCTCAGGGAAGAGGGCCTTTCCTGATCTTTTCGACCGTTCTTTCTTTCGCCCCCCTTCCATGCAAACCATTTATTAACCTTGGGCAGATTGGCCTGTGCTAAAGTGAAAACGAGGTGATGGTCTGCCCGACCCTTCCCAGGACTTCGGCATAGAACCGCTGGACCGATTGCTGAACGGCGGTGTACAGACCGGTTCGGTCCTCTCACTGACGGGACCTGGAGGTGGTGGGGGGTCCAGTATCGCCCTGCGCTTTCTGGCACGCGGCTTTGAAAGGGAACTGCCCGGGCTCTTCATTTCGTTCACTTCCATCCCATTGGGCTCCATAGTGAGGGAGATCTCGTCACGGAGGTCGCTTAGGCCCCTCGTCGACTCCGAGGAGCCCCTGCTCCTGTCCACACGTGACCTCTCGGGGCTCGAACTTGTGCTCGGCGTCCTCAAGGATGGGGCCGTCTCAAGGCTAGTCCTTGACAGGCCAGAGGTGCTGGGGTTGAGAGGTTACGATAAATGGTTCGTTAAGCTCGAGGAGCTGCTCTCCAAGGCCCGCGAGATGAAGGCCGCGACAATCGTCATCGAGGGTGAGAGGGCCGAGGGGCTCAGCGGTTATCTCACGGATGGGACCCTCTGCATTTCCAAGAAGGGCGGCAGGATGAGGGCCGAGCTCACAAGATGGCCTTTCGCCCCTGCAGGCTCCGTCGAGGAGAGGGGTGAGGGCGAGTGGGTACCCTGACAGGGGACCTTTCAAGGGTCGGAGCGGTTAAGGGCCTTGGAGAGGCCAGGTTGGGAGCATTGCTGTCCAGCCTGGGCCATGAAGGCCTCAAGGCCTCATTGGACAAGGGGGATATCGCAGGGCTGGTCCTGGCCGGCAACATCCCCGAAAAGCTCGCCATCGATATGGTCCTTGCATACCGGGCGGACGGCCAAAGGAGGCTTAGGACATCGGAGTCGGCAGCGGATATCCTCACGGAGGTCCGGTCCTTGATAATGGACCGCATGCACACGGACCATGCCAGGAACCAGGTTTCGCTCATGGTGCCCACCTGCGACCCGGCCCGGAACGTGGACCTCTCATCGGAGAGGTACCTGTATGCGTCCCTGCTCGAGGGGAAGGACAGGGTAAGGGTTGACCGGCTCTTAGCAGTGTTCGGGGCCAGACCCAAAGCGAGACAGGGCCTAAAAGGACCTGAACATCTTCTGCTCGCAGAGTCCGAGAAGGTAAGGTCTGCCCTTGCTGAGAGGGGCCTTGACAGGTTCGTAAGGGTGATCACACCGGACGAGATCGATGACGTCCGCCCTGAAGGGGTCGTCCTTGTATTCGAGGACAGAACGCTGGACGAGGAGAGGCTCCCCTTGATAGCAGCCGTCCCCGTTTCGGCCCCGGACCACGAGATATCCCCCGAGAGCGTGCTTGTGGGGCTATTGCCTTCAAGGGACCGCCTTGCCGCCGTTTCCGAACTGGAGGCTGTCTTCGGCAGGCCGGGGAGGGCCGGGGAGGCCGTATCCCTGCTGGACGAGCTTTCGTCCTTGAGCTCGCCTCCCCCAGACGAGGATAGTATCCTGGGGACGCTTGAGGCCATTAGGGAAGGGTTGCGCTCTTCCATGAAGGACAGGATAGCGGCCTTGAGCTTCACGGGCGATGATGCCATTGCGCTGCTCCTAAGGGAAGAGCCCCCGGCCTTGAAGGATATCTACAGGGACCATGCCCGGATGGCCTCCGAACTGGTGAGGGAACGGCTCGGTGTCCGAAAGGACCTCTTCACGATGACCTACCCACCGGTCCTTGATATGGAGGCCGTCTCATCCATGTTGGAGGAGGGGAGGTCGGTGGCTGCGTCATCAAGGTTCTCCTCCGGTGTCAGGGCGGCAGGTTCGCTGGTCCGTATGGGGCTAGAGCTGGAGAAGGAGATGCATTGGGCCGAGGAACTCGACCTGAGATGGGGCCTGGGGTCCTTCGTGCACGATCATGACCTCCATCCCTTCTCGGCCTCGGACGACCTGTTCGATATCAGGGATGCTGCGACGCTCGAACTGCGTTCGTCCGGCAACTACCAGCCTGTCAGCTATAACCTAGGGGGAATTGGAGGGCAGAGGACCGCCCTCCTGACAGGGGCGAACTCCGGGGGGAAGACCACGCTCCTGGAGGCCATTGCCCAGACCGTGGTAATGGCATCCATGGGCATGCCGGTCCCTGCATCCCAGGCGCTCGTTCCGCCACTTGAGAGACTGGTCATCTACAGACCGAAGAGGAGGCTCGATGCGGGCGGGCTCGAGGGCTTCCTGAAGGAGCTGCTCCCATTATCGCTCGACGTGGACGGAAGGACCATGGTCCTTGCCGATGAGCTCGAAGCAATGACAGAGCTTGACGCAGCCTCAAGGATCATAGGGGTCTTCCTGGACGAGCTGGTATCGCGGAAGGCATACGGCGTGGTCGTTACACATCTTGCTGATGAGATCTGCCGGTTCACCTCTTGCAGGGTGGACGGTATAGAAGCGAAGGGCCTTGACGAGAGGAACGAGCTCATAGTCGACAGGACGCCGCACATAGGTAGGAAGGCCAATTCAACGCCCGAGCTCATCTTGAAGAAGCTCGAATCGACCTCCGAAGGAAGGGAGAGAGAGCTCTATTCCAGGGTGCTCTCGCGGTTCAGCTGAACTATTCCTCCCATACCTCGACCGGCAGGGTCCTGTTCCTCCTGCTGAGGAAAAGGAGCATCAGGACCAAGAGGACCAATAGGACGAACGCTGTCATGAGCGCTGCAGGCAAGATAATGTCCATAGGGTCATCGTCGTCATCGGTGTCATCGACCGGAGGTGTTGGCCTATCAGGCGCATGGAAGGTGACCTTGGAGACCCCCTCCTCGAGCACGGCGAACTCGGCCATTTCCGTTCTGTCCGAACCTTCCGGGAAGAGGTCGAAAACTACCGTGATGATGAACTCGACATCGGCCCAGGGAACGGAGAAGCTGCCATTGTCCTGGTCCAAAGCGAGCTCATTGGTCCGGTACAGGCTGCCATTTATCATGGCCGCTACCTTGAGGGACGCTGCCCCCACCGGTGGTGTCCAGGAGACATTGACAATGAAGCCGTCCTCCCCATCCACGTAGTATCCCATTATCCTTGCATCCTTCACATGGTCCCTTTCCCTGGGGACGACCACGGCATGATAGGTCGGGCCTATGACAAGGTCCGATGAGTCTGGGACCGCCTTCCAGGTGATATTTAACTCCCCGACCCTGCCTGTCGTGTTCCACAGGAACACCGCTCTCGAGGTCATATTCATAGGGTCAATGATATGGGCTACGGACCTGGACTGAGAATTGAAGAAGAGCTCCAGATGGTCACCGTCGGTCAGGTTGCCCAGTTCGCAGGAGAGCTCGACCGTCTCTCCCTCGAGAACCCATTCCGTGACATTTTGGGACCATACCTCATCATGGTCCCTGTTGTAAGCGCGGGTGAATATGAAAAATGGCTCAGGCCTCCTGAGATCGAGCTTGAGGTCATGGTCCGGGAGCAGTCCGTCGGGGTCTATGTTGCCGAACCTGTCCGAGAGCCGGACCTCCAGATAGTACTGTCCGTACCCCTCCATATCGTTCGATGCCAGTGTCCCAATGAACCGGTCCTCCTCCAGGGTAAGGTTGGTCGTTCCCCCGATGCTCTTGCCAACGACGACCCAATCCACTGCACATCCCATCCCCTCCTCAAAAACTAAGGGCCTAACGAATATCGAAGCGTTATTGGTCGAGTTGATGGTTAGGGGAACTGTTATTTCGATACCGTTCACCACCATGCTCAGGACCTCCGGAGGGGTCAAATCCAGCATATTGAAGGAGAGGTCATACCCATCCTGGGCCCCATCCGGGAGGAAGTTGCCCAGAGGGTCCCGGAGCCTACCCTCTGCGTGATAGGTCCCCGTAGGGACGTTGTACGAGTCCCATCGGAGCACGAACGTATCATTCACCGGGTCAGGGATGGCCCCGGTCAGGTCCAGGTCCAGCTCTGGGCCGATGACCTTGACAGAAGCGTTGAGGTGCGGTTCCATGACGAGCGGTTTGATGACGAACTCCATCATGGTCCCGGACTTGTAGGCTCCTGTCTGGTAGTTGCCAAGGTACATGATGAACGGAGGTCCGGTCGTATCGGCAAGTTCGAAACCTATAGGAGTTGCGTTCATACCGTTCCCGAACCTGTCAGAGGCACCAACGGTCAAGCTGTAGTTGCCAAGCGGGAGCCCTGATGTGGGTATGGTCGCATGGTAAGAATCGGTAACGGGCAGCCATTCCAGGTCTATGATGGAAGAGGCTCCGGCCGGTCCTATGATGGATGCATTGACCTCTATGCCAGTCTCCCAGGTGGCCCCGCCGGTGATATTGACGGAAAGGTCGATGTCCTTACCCTGCTCGAAACTACCGTCATCGTTTTTGGTCCCTTCCATTCCGATATCGTATATAGATGGGGGCAGGGTGTCGTTGAGATGAACGAACAGATCGAGCGCGTGCGGGTCCGAACCGTCCATGTCCCAGTTATCGGACGCATCCTTCAGCTTCGCTTCAAGGGCATATACCTTCCGAGGTTCGAAGGAGAACGTCTCCCAGAAGGCTTCGTAATGGGTCCCGTTCGGTCTGAGGTCTAGCAGAGCGAGCGGTCCGGTCCACCCGGGATCGTAGACCTCTAGCGTTCCGGTCAGGTTGGTTTCGTTGTACCTCTCCCTGACCCTTATGGTGGCATTCGTGCCCCATTCGACCACCGTCGTCTGTACCCCTCCGACCAGTAAAGTGACGTTTTCGACCTCAGGCGGGATGTCGTCCCTCACGATGTAGGTCTCGTTTGACCATACGTCAGGGGTCACCACGCTCACCGTCGTGTTCATAAGATGTCCTTTTACGACGGATATGTTGTATTCTCCCGGTTCCAGGCTGACCCTGAAGGTCCCATTGAGAAGTGTGCTGAGGTTCAGGTCCCTGTTCATACCCCTGATATTGACAGATGCCTCCGGGACTATCTTTCCCTTCGTATCCATTACAGTTCCGTTAATGCCCGAACCGAAGATCGAATATGGGTCGTGCGAAAGGTCGGCCATGAGCGTGCAGACCTCTCTGTTCAGATGACAGTCCTCGGACACCATCGAAAGCTCGGGTATGAACCTGCTGTTGCGATCATTTATCTCCACTGTAAAGGCGGGTATCCTGTAGGTCCCGTAGACGTAATCGACGAAATCCCCGCTGGTCGCATAGAGGGACGAACTGGGAATAGGTGTATAGCCGTTGAACTGGGTCATTCCCTGAGCTATCCTTGACAATAACGGCGTGTCAACGGCAGGGTCCGTCGTATATCCCCAGGGATAGAGGTTCAGTCCCGAGAACGAATGGAGGGATAAGGCCATCCTGAAATCACGGGCCTTGAAGAGCTCCCTTATCATCTGGGTCTCCGGCTCAGAGAAAGCACTGGAGCCTCTGTAGGTCGGATAATTGGGGTTCGTGGATGAACCCGGATATCCCCATTTGTAACCGAAGTTCCGATTCAGGTCGGTACCGTCACCCTGCGCCGACCCGTAGTTCTGGAACCCCGGGCTGCCGTTGGTCTCGTTCGTGTTCTTCCTCCAGCCGTAGAGCCCGTAGGAATTGTTGAAGTCGTCTCGGTCTATGGACTCCTTAAAGCCGTCAGGGTTCACTATGGGTATGAACCAGAGCTGGGTGGAATTGACCATGGACGATATGGAGGAATTGTATGCATAGTTGCGAAGGATGTAGTTGATGAAGTACATAAGGACCTCGTTCGATATCCATTCCCTGGCGTGGGTCAGGGCGCAGTAGAAGACCTCGGGCTCGGATGTGTCGTTCATGTCCGGGTCGTCCGATATCTTCAGACCCCAGATGGTGCGATTATGTACGGAATAGCGCGGGGACCCAGCGGGATACGGGAACATCGCCGAGAGGTTGTAGAGCCTGCAGATGTCTGGATATGAACCGGAGAGGACCCTCAGCTCGTTCTCCGTATCGTCTAGGTCCCTGTACCTGGTCCAGACGGTCTGGTCCCATGGGCCTGATGGAGCATCGTTATCGACCAGACCATTTGCATTGACCGAGCTGTTGGCAGAAAGGACCATTATGACGGATGGGACCAACAGGACCAGTGCCATCATTGCTGAAAGCTGCGCTTTGCGTCGGTCCATGATGATCCAGGACCATTACCTGGACCTGATAATAAATCTTTACTGGATAAATATCATTCCTATGGAACCTTCACGGGGCAAACCGCCAATGGAAAACATATTTCTATCCATGGATGAATAGCTCCTGCTGTCGTCAAGGTGATACGGGGTGGCAGTTAGTAACGTTATCAGGGCAAAGAGCTGGACGGACCTCATCGAACAGCTTTATGTGGACTCGTGGGACCCGAATCTCGACAGGTTCAGGTCCAACTACGCTTTCAGGGGCCTATCGAATTCAGATTATGAACTTGCCACATCCCTGATGAGGCTCGGTGGCAGGTACTGGGACCTGGAGTTCCACCTGATGAGGAACTTCATCAAGTATGCGCGGGTCGACAGCTCCCATAGCTATTCCACCTGGAACTGGCTTGTTCTGGCCCAGCATCACGGCCTTCCCACAAGGCTCCTTGATTGGACCTTCTCCCCGTTCGTCGCCATGCATTTCGCCACCAACGACCTGACCAAGTACGACGAGGACGGGGTCATCTGGTGCGTTGACTATGTCAAGCTCCACGAGCGGGTCCCGGAGGTCCTGAGGATGGAGCTCTTAACAGAGGGGGCAAAGGCCTTCACCATAGAGATGCTCTCGAACGTGTCCAAAACGCTCCAGGAGTTCGACGGTCTGTCAAAGGAGGGTTTTGCCCTGTTCTTCGACCCGCCCTCCATGGACGAGAGGATAGTGAACCAGTATTCGATGCATTCCGTCATATCCGACCCTAAAAGGTCCTTCGACGATGTCTTAAAGCATAATCCCGATGTTTACAGGAAGATAGTGGTCCCGAGAGACCTCAAATGGGAGGTAAGGGACAAGCTGGACCAGGCGAACATCAATGAGAGGATGCTGTTCCCGGGGCTCGACGGATTGTCCTGCTGGCTTGCCAGGCACTATAGTCCAAGGACATGAGGATCAGTAGTACCTGCCGCAGGTCGGGCATTGATACCTGTTGAAGTCCTTGTTATGGACCAGCTCTGTCCGGCACAACGGGCAGACGGACGGAAGTTCAAGGACCGCTTCCACTGGTGGACCCTTCTTTCCTGACCTTGCCCATATAATGACACCTATAGACGCAGCTATTATCAACAGGAGTGCGGTCCCAAGGACCATGATAAGGAGGATGGGGGACTGGTCGTCATCCTTGCCCTTTGGGTCCTCATCGACAGGCCCCAACGGGACCGTTGCATGGACCGTGACGCGGTCAGGGGCCGAACGGGCTCCCTGGTCATCCGTGACGACCAGCTGGAATATGAAATCCCCTTCCCCATCTGGGATAAAGGAAGGCGATGGACCTTCATCGTTCTGCATTGTGACGGTGTGCGTCGTACAGGTCCACTCATAGTCCGTTACAGAACCGTCAGCGTCCTGGCTCCCGGTACCGTCAAGTGTTACCTTCTGACCGACCTCTACGGTTCGGTCCGCCCCGGCATCGGCCACGGGGGGCAGGTTCACATCTCTCCCCAGGACCGTGACATCGACCATATCGTATGCCGACCAGACCCCTTCGTTGTCCCTGACCCGGAGCTTGAACTGGTAGATGTCCTCTGTCGTAGGCGTGAACCTTGGACGGCTCGTCTCGAGGCCCGAAACGGGAATGGCGGGGTGGCTGGAGCACTGCCATTCATATCCTTGGACGGTCCCATCCGTATCATAGCTTCCCGAACCGTCAAGGACCACTTCCTCATCGACGTAGGATATGATATCGCTGCCAGCATCGGCGACAGGGGGCTGGTTCTCGTTCAGGGCCGTCGTCGTAACGAGCCATGCATCTGCCCCGTCCTCCCAGGAGCATGCGGCAACGTCCATCTGACCGTTGGCGTCCCAATCCCCGAAGTTCGCCCCGTAAGAGTCGCCCCCGACCTCCAATGCCAGGGGGCCGGTGAATATCTCCGTCCATCCCTCTGGCAGGTCGTTCAAGAACAACCGGGCATAGGGTCCGCTGTTGCTCCCGGCTATCATATCAGGTCTGTCATCGCCGTTGATATCTGAGAGCTCTATCTGATCGAACTGTCCCTCGGTAGGGAGGCCTGTCGAGGCCTCTGTGCAGGGAAAACCGGTCAGGGAAGTCGTGCCCTGTCCCAGCCAGACCTTGATGCCCTGGCTGACAGCGCCGTAGATCACATCGCTGTTCCCGTCACCGTTCATGTCCAGGACCTTGGTCCCGAACCCGCCTGAGACCTCCTTGAAGGGTATATCACGCCAGGACCTTCGGGTTCCGAGCGAGTACATCTCGACGTCCTGGGAATACTGGTATGGGGTTCCTACGATATCGAGAAGACCGTCGTTATTGAGGTCCCCTATGCCTATGCCCGATATCTCGGTCCGCTTTGCATGAGGCGGGGATGATTCGACCCAGTTAGTCCCGGAACCGTCACCGAAGAAGACGTTTACGCCCGAATAAGTGGAGACCACTATGTCGACGAACCCGTCATCGTCAAGGTCCGCTGCCTCAGCTTCGTTGGACGAACCCGCATCCCCCGATTCAAGGGGGATCGTATGGAGAAGCGTGAACTTACCGCTCCCCGAGCCCGAATAGATATCCACGCCGTTAACGGGTATATCGTACCACCGGCTGGGTTTG
>JBFYMY010000024.1:0-10170 GCA_041304645.1 Thermoplasmatales archaeon | reverse complement strand
CCCATTAAGGATGGGCATGATGACCGTATCGACGTACCGGACATGATGGAGGGGTATCGATGGACGGGTCCGGGACGTACCATGAAATGAAGGTCACCTTTTCCATTTCCACTGGAGAGGCTTTACCGTCATCCAAACGGAATCAACACCGATTTATCCTAAGATGGGGCTCACGGTCCATGGACGTCGGAAAGATGGTCCTTGCGCTCTCTCAGATAAGAGAGGGCGTCAGCGATATGCGTCAACCGGTGGTCTCTGAGCTCGTTCAGAAAGGAAAGGACCCATATCTCGTCCTTATCTCCTGCCTGCTTTCCCTAAGGACCAAGGATGCAACGACAAGGGAGGCGCAGAGGAGGTTGTTCGACGAGGCATCGACACCTCAGGAGATGGTCACCATCCCTGAAGAGAAGATAGAGCAGCTCATCTATCCGGTCGGGTTCTACCGGAACAAAGCGGTCGTCATCAAGGAAGTCTCCAATGAGCTGATATCAAAGTACAATGGCAGTGTCCCTGACGACATCGACACCTTGCTGACGTTGAAAGGCGTTGGGAGGAAGACGGCCAACCTTGTCGTTACCATGGGTTATGATAAACCGGGCATCTGCGTCGATACCCATGTCCACAGGATCTCCAATAGGCTGGGATTTGTAAGTACCAAGGACCCCCAAGGGACGGAGATGGCATTGAGGGAAAGGCTCCCGCCCGATCACTGGAAAGAGATTAACGACCTGCTGGTGACCTGGGGCCAGAACGTTTGTCTGCCTATATCTCCGTTCTGTTCGAGATGCGCTGTCTTCCATCTTTGTGAAAGGAGGGGCGTTACCGTTCATAGGTGAGCATGGATATCTCCTTCAGCATCCCTTTAATAGGTAAAGCGATGGTTATTTATAGCCGTTAAACATTATACAACATGCAGTTGTGAACTGCACGATAACAACAACATTGGAGGTAGGTAAGCATGAAGGACGACAGAAAAATGGTCTTGAGGAACGATGTCAAGGAGCCCGCCTATCTGGTCGACCCCTGGAGGGAGATGGACGATATCTTCAATTCCTTCAGGAGGGACATGGACAGGATGCTCTGGGACCCGTCCGGGTTCGACCTCCCCCGCCCAAGGATGAGGGCGATGAGAGGCGTTCAGTTCATGCCCATGAACCTCGAGGACGCAGGGGAGAACCTGATCATCTCCGTCGAGATGCCGGGAGTGAACAAGGACGATACCAAGATCTCCCTCGATGAGGACATCCTCACGATCTCGGTGGATTCCAAGGAGGAGAAAGAGGACAAGCAGAAGAACTACCTGCTGAAGGAGAGGTCCTCCTATTCATGCCAGAGGTCTGTGAGGTTACCGGTCGAGGTGATGGGGGACAAGGTGTCCGCTAAGATGGACAACGGGGTCCTCCGTGTAGAGCTCCCGAAGATGCATCCCAAGGAACCGAAGAAGAAAGATATCAAGATAGAATGAGATAGCTAAAAAACCCCCCACATGGAACATCGGGAGGGCGCCTTTTTCTGCGCCCTCCATTCTTTTTATTTCAAACTTTTATTCTTCATTCCTCTGATGCTTCCTCATCCCCGCCTACAGCAATGGGCACTTCTTCTTCTTCTTTCTCATCCTTTTTCTTCCTGCCCTTTGCTATGATGAGAACGACTATCAGGACGATGATCAGGAGTATGACCCCTAAGATGACGAAACCTATGCAGCAACCGACCCAGCCCAACGGGACCCAGCTTAAAAATCCATCATCTTCATCGTCATCATCGTCATCATCATCATCATCATCATCATCGTCATCTGCAATGGGCGAATCCTTGACGCGTGGATTGGTGCCATCCTGATATTCCTTCAGGTTGCTCCTTCCGTCACCGTCAGGGTCCAGAAGGGCGTCGGCCGAGTCACCCGGGTTGAGCTCATACATTAACTCCCACGAATCGGGTATTCCGTCATTGTCCGAATCGTCACCGGAGGACTCTTCCACGGTTCCGGTGCCACGGTTCGACCTAGCCCCGTCGCCGTTGGCGTTCGTCGCTAGGACCTCGTAGTAATAGGGCTGACCTGCCGTAACGGTGCTGTCAGTGTATGTGAGGACGTTGGCTCCGACCGTCGTTAGCAGCGTCAGTGTCCCTGTCTGCGTGGTTCCCCTTAAGATCTTGTACCCGGTGATCGCGCTCCCGCCATTGTCGGCGGGCATGGTCCACGTGAGGATGAGGCTGGCCGCTCCCTCGGTTACGATCAGAACAGGTGCGGAAGGTGTTCCGGAGGCCTGTCCCTCCTGGATGTCCAGATCAAACTGGTAATCGCCGGCGCCCTCGTCGATGTCGAAGCTCAGGGCGACCTGCCCGGTCAGGGTCGCGGTCCAGGTGAAAGAGAAGGGCATACCCGGTCCGGTCGGGCCGTATGAGTCCGTTATCGTCGTACCGTCCAGGTTCCTGATGTAGACATCGATGTCATCGAAGGGATCGACGGTAACGTTCACCTTCTGACCGGTGGTCACATTGATAAGATAGGCATCGAGGGGATCGCCCTGATAGTTAAGGTAACCGGTGTGGGAACCCTCTCCGATGACGGAGGCCCCCCCCAGTAGGGAGGTGTCACTGTAGGCATCCTTTCCCGTGCCCGCGTCGTCCTGGTAGGAGATCCCGACGACCATCCCGTACTCACCGGCCGCTCCGGTCACACCGATCGCGGATTTGTGGGATGTTGTCAGGTCATTGAAGCAATACCTGTCATCCTTTCCGCTACCTGCGAAGGACATGAGCATGAAACCGAAACCGAACATACTCTCGTCGATGTAATAGGTGAGCAAGGTCGGGATGTAGGGATCGTTCCCGGTCAGGTTGATATCGACGATCATGCTCGGAGCGGCCATTATCATGTAATAGTCCTGTTCGTCCTCGTCCTTGAGCACCCCTGTATATGTGCCAGATCCCAGGTGGATGTCGCTGGTCATGGAGCCATTCGCATCCCCTCCCGATCCAGCGTCGTTCTGCGCGGATATGGAGATCTGGAGCGTATAGTTCCCGGGATCGGTGGTCATGTCCAACTCGATATAGAAGAAGGATTCGGCGGTCTCGTTCGCCAAGTGGTAAACGAGAGTTGAGGGCACATTGTTCGAGGATCCGACATTACCAAGATTGGATTGCTCTGAGTCGAATAGGGTGGCCGAGATATCGCCCTCGTCCGAGGCGGAGGTAAGGGTTAGGGTGATGATATCCCCTGTTCCGGACCGGAACTTCAGGTAGTCAAGACCATCCTGGTCTTCGAGGTGACCGGTGTAGGTTCCGGGAGTGACCTCAATGGCCTTTAGGATGGCCTCTGGAAGGTCCTCACCTGTCCCGGCGTCGTTCTGATGGGAGATGTCCAAGGATATGGTGTACTCGCCGGGCTCAGTAGTGGGGTCCACATAGATGTAATAGAACTGGTCCTCGGTCTCATTAGATGTGAAAATAGTATCGCTCGCAAGGACGCTTCCTTTGGATTCCATGATGAAGACCTGGCGCTCGTCGGAGTCCTGGAGCCCCAACGAGATATCCGCGGTCGAAACGGAAATGAAGTTCACCGTTATGATGTCCCCGCTCCCGGCCCAGAACTTGTAGTAATCGGTGTTATCCTCGCCATTTGGGCCCGGGGTAACGTTACCGATGAAGGTCCCTTCCACCACCTCGATCGCATCGACCATCGTTTCGGGGGCGTCCTGTCCCGATCCAGCATCATCCGGGGACACGAGTTCTAAGGTGAACCCATATTCCACGGACTGTATGCTGGTCTCAGCGAGGACATACCAGGTCGTGTACTCGGTCTCGAGCGATGTCTGGAACTTGATCGTTTTTGACATGCTCACGGTCGCCGTATCCTGGCTCTTAACGTGCTCCTCCGCATCGAGTATCATCATGGTCAGATCGCTGTCGGATCCGGTGAAGTTTACCTTGATCAGGTCTCCCGGAATGATAACGAACTTGTAATAATCATCCTTGTTGGACCCGTTGACGGTTCCCGAATAGGACCCCGGAATGATCATCTCGGCGGTCGCCAGATCATCGTTCGGTTCCATATCGCCTATCGCGAATATCGGAAAAAGAGCGGTCATGAACATGCATAAAAGCAGAAAAACTGAAAGGCTATACCTGGCTATCATAAAGATTCCCTGAGGGGATGTTTTGCCCCCACACAAGGTGAAGGCTATGGTTTATTTAAATGATTTTATTTCATTCGAAGGGGACAATTGAGAGGTCATTTGTTTGGATCACTTCAGCCATTTTCGCACGAATGAGCCCAAGAAGAAAGACATCAAGATAGAATGAGAAAGCCAAAAAAAACCCACATGGAACATCGGGAGGGCGCCTTTTTCTACGCCCTCCATTCTTCTTTTTCGATATCTATGGCTCATTCCTCTGATGCTTCCTTGTCCTCGCCGGCGGCAATGGGCACATCGTCTTCCTCTTTCTCATCCTTCTTCTTCCTGCCCTTTGCTATGATGAGAACGACTATCAGGACGATGATCAGGAGTATGACCCCTAGGATGATGATACCGATGCAGCAACCGACCCCACCCAATGGGAACCAGCTTAAAAATCCATCATCATCGTCATCGTCATCATCGTCGTCATCATCATCATCATCATCATCATCTGCAATGGGCGTATCCTTGACCCTTGGATTGGTGCCATCCTGATATTCCTTCAGGTTGCTCCTTCCGTCACCGTCAGGGTCCAGAAGGGCGTCGGCCGAGTCACCCGGGTTGAGCTCATACATTAACTCCCACGGATCGGGTATTCCGTCACTGTCAGTATCCGTTGTATCTTGTGTCGGTGACCCTATAACGCTATTGGATGCAGTTCCCTCGCCGTTGGCATTGTACGCCCTTACGAAATATTCGTACGTAGTCCCGACAACGACAAGGGTATCCATATATGACAGGACCGAGGACCCTACCATGGTAAGTAGTGTGGCCGGTGTCAAGGAGCCCGATACATTCTTGTAGATGTTGTAGCCGGTAATGGGGCTCCCGCCGTCGCTCGGTGGGGCGGACCATGTCAAGGTGACCTTTCCAGACCCTGATATTGCTGTCAGAATCGGTGATGAGGGGGTAACAACCGGGATGTCCGTTATGGCAACCGTCAATGAATAGTTGCCATGAGTTCCGTAGGAACCGATTATCAGCTGGACAAGGTCCCCATTGGTGAGATCTTCCACGATATAGGCCGTGATACCAGCACCGCTCATGACCTCGCTCTTCAGTATCAAAGGTGCACTGTTGTAGAGGAACGCTCCGACCTCCAAGGTATCATCCGGGTCAACAGTGATGTTCAATCTCTTTCCGGCGGATACATTTAGCTCATAGCTGTCGGTGGTATCGTCGAGATATAGATATCCATAGAACGTCCCCGCTCCGATAGGATAGGGATCGGTCGATACCTGACCCATCTCCAGAATACCCCCCGCATCGCCCTGACTGCCTGCATCGTTCTGTTTTCCGATGACCACTCCCAGGCTGTACCTGACAGAACCGGAATGTACCTTGACATATATCGTATCATTGTCAACGATGCTATCGATGCAGTGCCTTATGCGGGCCGGAGATGTGAAAGTGGCATCGCGAGACCCGATATTGATGAAGGTCCGGTTCATCAATTGCAATGTCACGGACGAACCGTCGCTAACGCTCAGGACCAAGTCAAGGATGTCACCACCCTCCAGATGGACCTTGTACATATCCGCGGTGTCTATGTCGAATAACCAACCCTCGTAGCCCCCTGTTACCAGATAAGCTCCTGTTGCATCGGTCCCCGGGACATCGATGCTGTACCCCGCATCGTTCTGCTTGTTTATCCCGAGTGTGATAACATAATCCCCGGGCATCGAATCACGCCATACCTTCATCACAAAGGTCTGGACCGGTGTTTCGTTCGCGGTATAATAGTAAATGAATGTTCCGGAATCCGAAATGGACGACTTGTTGGATATAAGGACCTGGTCCGATGGTCCCAGAAGATCGATATAAAGGTGGTCGCCATCCGAGAAACCTCTGAAAGAAATGGATATCACATCACCATTGCCAGCATCGAACTTGAAACAATCGTACTGGTCGTCGTCCTCGAGATGTCCGTTGATGTTCCCGGATATGACCGGTAATGCATAGATGCTTGTTCCGGGCGCGTCCTCTTCGCTGTCCGCTTCGTTCTGCCTCTCTATATCGAGGGTTATCGTATATTGGCCCGGGGTAACGTCCTGATACACTTCAATGTAGAACCATCCCATGGCCGTCTCGTTAGCGGTCCACCACTCGTCCATAGCAATGTCCGCTCCTCTTACCTTCAGGTTCTGGAAGATATAATCCTCATCCGGTTCGAGGAGGTTCAGATAGAGGTAATCCAGCGCTGTGGTGGTGAAGGTGATGTTGATCCTATCCCCCATACCGGCCCAAAACCTGTAGCAGTCCATTTCATCGTCTCCGCCTTCGCTGAGAGAGTCATCGCTTTCATGGTATACCTCTCCGAGGATCTGACCCTCTCCTACCAAAATCCCATCTGTATAGGTTTC
The DNA here is from genome assembly GCA_041304645.1 of Thermoplasmatales archaeon. GTDB lineage: Archaea > Thermoplasmatota > Penumbrarchaeia > Penumbrarchaeales > Penumbrarchaeaceae > JALOTP01. The sequence goes on along the minus strand of JBFYMY010000024.1, from coordinate 3,629 downwards.
TGGTGCATCCTGTCCAGAACCACCCTCGTTCGAAGGTAGAAGGGCAAGGGTGAATGAATAATCGCCCGAATCACCTATGGTCTCCACCTGCAAATAGCATGACGTGAAAACTGTTTCAGCAGATGTCAAGTAGTTGAGGTATTTCGTGACCCCGGGCTCGGCAAAGTCATTTACCAACCGATACTCATTCTCATCGAAGAGGTGAAAATATAGATCCCCCGCCGTACAGGTGAAGGATACATTGATGTGGTCCCCGGCGGTTATGCTAAATTTGTAGTAATCGGTATAATCGGTAAGCGATGTAACTGTACCGCTAAAAAATGCAGGGGTGATAATCTCAGCCCCAGTAAAATCATCGTTCGGCTCCGTATCGCCCGAGATGGGATCGACCGACAGGAGCGAAAGGGCCAAAGATGCTATCATGATTGCAGCAACTAGTAATGCTCGTTTGTACACCTTCTCATTCCCCCAGCAGTCCTTCAGATGACCGCGAGATTAGTATCTCGCCCTGGTTATATAAGGATTGCTTGGACCCCGTCCAGCTATCCTATCAGGCCAGCTGCTGTGGGTCTGAGGGTTGGACCGACGGTTCCGGAGGCTGTACTACAGCAGGTGCCTGCTCCATCGTCTGTGGTCGTTCTGCCATGGGACCTGTTTGGACCGAAGGTTCGGGCATTCCCACCTGTGGTGGTTCTGCGGCGACCTCCTGGACCGGGGGATAGTAAACCGGTTGCTGCTGACCCATAGGTGCCTGGATAGGTGCCGGCTGAACTGGAGGTTGGGTCTGGGGAGATGCAGGAGGGAGGCCGTACTGTGGTGTCGGTGGTAGGCCTTGCACATATCCTGTAGGGAGCTGAGACCCGGTCTGATAGTAGGCCATCCCCTGAACTTGCGGGGCTATGGGCCCCGTCTGTGCGGGCGCGGCCTTCTTCTTCCGCACCATCAGGAAGATGACTATGATGACAATGGCGATGACCAGGAACGAGAGGGTTAGCCCCGCAATGAGCAGCCCGGAGATCGAGGCGGGCTCGCTTTCGGCCTTTGGGGTCGCTTCCTTTATGTCGGACCTCGGCCCCTCCCCGACCTCGTTCATGCAGGACAGGGAATACCTGTAGGTCATTCCGTTATCGAGGTCCAGGTCGGTGAATGCACCCTTTGAAGCAGGGACCATCCTGTGGAAGGATGGTTCCTTTCCTTCCAATGACCTGTATATGCGGACCTGCGTAATAATTCCCCCACCATCGTTCGTAGGCAGGGTCCAGGTTATGTTCATTTCGGAATCTCCTGGTAAAAGCTCGAACACCGGTGCACCTGGAACGGTCATAGGCATCGATTCCACACTGTTGGAGAGGTCGCTCTCTCCGGCAGGGTTCGATGCCCCGACCGATACCTGGTAATTCACACCGTTGGTCAGGCCGGTTATCAGATAGTATGTCGCTTCGACCGACTTGGCATAGGGGAACAGGGACCTGGAAGCGTTCGATAGATAGATCGTATAGTTGACGTGCCCAGCGCCGCCAAGGTCCAGAGGTTTCGTCCATGAAACGTTGAGGCTCCTGTCGCCCCTTGCGACTATCAATGACAGGGGTGCGGAGGGTTTCCCCATAGGCGTCCCGCTGACAGGTTCGGTGAACGGCCCGACGCCTACCTGGTTCTTTGCCCTGACCATTGCATGGTAGGTCCTTCCGTTCTTGAGGCCGGGGTCATGATAGACGGGGACCTCCGTTGTCGCCGTCAATACAAGGCTGTCCAGCGTCGTTCCGAAGAATACCTCGTAAGTGACCATGGTGTCACCGCCCAGGTCGGCCGGAAGCGACCAACTGAGGGTCAGTTTGCCGTCACCGACCTCGATCGAAAGGCCTAGAGGGACCGTAGGGACCCTCATCGATGTCCCTGTCACGAAGAGGGATAATGGTCCCTCGTAAAGGGAGTTCTCAGCGCTGACCGAGAAGTAATGGAGAACGCCATTTTCCAGACCTTCCACGAGGAGCTCGGTGGAGGTGAGACCGGGGGCCACATTCTCCATCTGGTATACACCGGTCCCGACATAGACGTTGTAAACGACAGAGAGGTCCCCGCCCATGTTGTTCGGGGGCATCCACCTGACCAGAGCCGTCTCGTCGCCCATGGTGACCTGGACCTCCCTGGGCTCCGAGGGCGCGCCTATCGCCCTGTTCTCTATTATGTTCGAGATGGGACCCTCACCGCGGACATTGACAGCGGTGACACGGAAGAAGATGACAAGGCCATTATCTATGGCCGTCATATTGTAGTCAAGGGCCGATAGTTTGGTCCCGAGCCTGCTGAAGGTCACGTTGTTGGTGCTGGTAAAGACGTTGTAGGTCACCTCGGCCTCCCCGCCGAAATAGGAGGGGGCCTGCCAGTAGAGGTGGATGTACCTGTCGCCTCTTGTGGATGTCAGGTTCCTAGGCGCTGAGGGAACGGTCGAGGGGTAGGCCGACAGGACCACGGTGCCTGGACCCTCCCCCGCCCTTGTCACTGCGTTCACCCTGAAGTGATATGACAGCCCGTTCTCCAGCCCCGTGAAGTTGTATGACAGCCCATCCAGGTCCTCCACCGACAGCACTAGGGCCAAGGGGTCCGTCCCTGAATATACATTGAAGTTCACGTAGGGGTCGCCGCCGTTATCCGTAGGAAGGTCCCAGGTGAGCTCCACGAAACCGTTGCCCTTCCTCAGAGCGAAGTTCAGCGGTATGGAGGGGAAAGTTATGGGCACTCCCGACACGGTGTTGGAGATGGGCCCCTCTCCCACGATATTGGTCGCACTGATGTAGTAGTAGTATCTCTTTCCGTTCTGGACGGTAGCGTCGCTGTAGTTCAATTTGTCCCCGTTCAGGGTCTTGAGCGCATCGAAGGACTCGTTGTTCAACGATCTGTACAGCGTGTAAGCGACTATGGTCTCATTCCCGTCCTGGAGCGGGGGTGACCATGAGAGGTCCAAGATAGCATTTCCAGCTACCAGGGAGAGGCCCATAGGCTTTCCTGGGCTGAAGGAATTGGTCTTGAACTTGGCAAGGAAAACGTCCTGCCATCCGCCGTTCATCGTGGGTGAATATGAACCTTTGGTCGTCGGCAGGTCGCTGGAGGATGTGGTCCCGTAGAGGCAGGGCTCATATGTCCCGGTCATCACAGTACCATATCCTTGCTCTTCGTTCGAACCTCCGAAATAGGTGGAGAAATAGAGGTCCTTCCTGTCCACGGTGAACCAGGTGAGGAACGCGTCGCTGTAACCGTTCATACTGGCCTGGTAGGTATCTGTGGTCATCGGGAAATCGGTTGAGCTCGTATACCCGGAGACGACCATCGCTCCCTGGTCGTTGACAATTATATGATTCCCGACCTCGTAGTCCGACCCCCCAAATAGCGTCGCATAGATCAGCTTGCTACCATCGGATGAGAGTATGCAGGCAAAAGCATCCGACCATCCTCCCATGGTATTGCTGTAAGCATCCTTGGTGGCAGGGAAGGACATTGAATATGTATATCCGGTAACATATTCCTCATCGTTGTATAGGCACAGGTCGTTCACGTAGGTGTCCTGGAACAGGAACGTCGAGAACTCCAGGTCCGAACCGTCGCTCTTGAGCTTGGTCACGTAAGGCATATCA